>NZ_JAUBPO010000256.1:0-2237 GCF_036700785.1 Microcoleus sp. S28C3
CAACGCTCATGCACAAAGCGATGACTCCGGGATTAAGCACTGAGTCGAGAAGTGGCGAGTTCTGCATGGCCTAACGCTGGAGCTAAGCGGCAGCATCAATCGCGAAGCGATTGATCTGTCCGCTTGAGCGAGTTGTTAGGTGGGCCAGCCACAAGATCGTTGCGCGAGGGCCAGGCCACCACCGGCTTGAAGTCTACCCGCCAAACGTCGATCTCAAACGGCAACCCATCCTTGTCGAGGTTGAGGACGGCAGAAACCGGAACGCCCTCGTCTGTGAAGAAGTGGCACTGCGCGGGAGAGGAGCCAAGTTGCCGGCCGGTAGCGAAGGGCGCAATGGCCAAGCTGCCCATGCCGCCGTCTGCCATGGGCGCAACGGTGATTGCCGCAGCATCAAATGGGATGGCCGCCAGATCAAACAAGAACTCTACAAGCGGGCACTCGGTCTCGAGAAGCTGTCTCATGGCCCACCTAACGCTGGAGCTAAGCGGCCACATCAATCGTGAAGCGATTGATTGGTCCGCTTGAGCGAACTGTTAGGCACTGATCTATCTCAGTGCCGAGAAGATGAAGCCTAGCGCAGGAAACATGGCAAGGCCCGCACCGATGCCGAGGACGACGGGCGTGAGCCATATGGGGCCCGGAAGGTGGCGTGCTAACCACCCTGGAACCAGCGAGACCAGCATCGCGGCCGCAAGGCCGATCAACCATTCCTTGGCGCCGTCGCCCCTCACTATTTCCATAAGGGCTTGCGACAGAACCGCAAGAGCCGCTACTACGGAGTATCCGTAAGCGACAAAGAAGCGCGTCCGATTCTCGCCGTGACCGATCATGCTGCCTCCGTGCCTAACGTCTGAGTTAAGCGGCAGCTCCAATCGCGAAGCGATTGGACTGTCCGCTTGAACGAATAGTTAGGCGGAATGTGCCGGAGCGAGGAACAGCAGACAAGGCCGGATTGAGTTTTGTTGTGCCCGCGCCTGCCTAAACCTGGCACTGGCTACTCGACGGCCCGTCGGACTTGCGACGCGCGGCTACACAGCGCGGGCGGGCCGGATGTCTCGCGGCCAGTTGTCTCGCACTTGCCGAGACCGAACTCGCCTCAGCCCACCCTAGAACCAACCGCCTAACGCTGGAGCTAAGCGGCCACATCAATCGCGAAGCGATTGATTGGTCCGCTTGAGCGAACTGTTAGGGGCAAGTTTGACATGGAGCCTCTGCCGGTAGTCATGAAGTTACCGCGCGACGGCCTCGGTATCGAGGAACCTCTCCCCGACTCCATCGACCCAGCCACCGGAGATCCTTGCAACGGGCATGTACGGGTGGCAACAAACAACTCCGGCGATGAACTCCACAAACGTGAGCTCAAAACGAACCACATCTCGGCGCCCGTCCACGCACACGATGCGCCATCCGTCGCCAGAGTCAAAGCCGTAGAGAGCTCCGACCTCATCAGTGGCAAATCCAATGACGTCACCCCTAGGCGCTGGAAAGTCCGAGGTGACGTAATAAAGCTCTTCATTGAAGTAGCTGGCTGCCAGGACTGGCTCCTGTCGAATCCATGTGTCGCGATACTCCCCAAGCTTCAATCCGCCGTGTCCGTACAGTTGCAAAAAGTCCAGGTAGTCCTGCGGGATGCCCGGAAACTGAGCTGCAATTCCCGTGGCCTCCTCCGGCGAAAGAGGGGCGAGCTCAGACAGCGCATCTTCAATTCTCTTTTGGAGATGGCTCGTAAATTCCGCGAAAAGTCGCATCCTGCCTGCCCCTAACTGGTGAGCTAAGCGGCAGCATCAATCGCGAAGCGATTGATCTGTCCGCTTGAGCGAAATGTTAGGCGCCAATTTAGCCGAATTGGACCGCCACGAGATCTGCCGGCGTTGGCTGTGCCAGTCGGAGCCCTTCCCGCGCCTCTGAATACTGGTGATGCAGGCCGCTGCTGCAATACCAAATAGAAGAGACGTCGAGGTCATACCCGCCAGGACAGTTGCGCCAGACCTCAAGCCCGTACAGCGGCACTCTATGTGCCTCGAGGAGCGCCATGAACTCAAGCGCTCGGCTCGCCGGCATACCGCGTTCCGCAACGCCTTCCAGCGCCGCATGGCCGTGCTCCTCGACGAACGCGAGGAGCTTGGAGTACAGCTCCGTGTGACTGCGATCTGTCATTGGCGCCTAACGCTGGAGCTAAGCGGCCACATCAATCGCGAAGCGATTGATTGGTCCGCTTGAGCGAAATGTTAGGTGCG
>NZ_JAUBPO010000257.1:0-2223 GCF_036700785.1 Microcoleus sp. S28C3
GTCGCTTTTACGAACAAGGTCTGAGGGCTGCAACCCTTATTCGGTCTATATCCTAAGCCTCTTTGTCACCCCCCCAGGAGCGTAACAGCAAGCTGTATAACGGCAAAACCTCTAAAGCTTTAAAACGGCAAAACCATAAATGTGGGAAATGTGGGTTAAAAATGCTAGGCGATGAAAAGGTGCATCTACATCATGTAGACGGAAACCACAGTAATTGGAAAATAAACAATCTTCTAGCGGTTCACGAAAGCTGCCACGATTATATCCACATGAGCAAAGGCGCGAGCCAAGAACATCGGGAGCCGGATGCGGTGAAAATCGCACGTCCGGATCTAACTGAGAGATGCGGAGGATAATACCTCCCATCGACTCAACCAGAAGCTATTTCTTTGTCCATATCTTTTTGTGGAAGTTGTAAGTTATTCATTTTTTTTGTCATCATCTAGTATTGCATGTAATTGTACCGCAATCATGATAATGATTTAGGATTGCTATAGCTGTCGATATACTTGGCTTTCCCTTCTTTACTCACCCTCTCCAAAGCTAGCTTATCTGATGATCTGCAAGCTGATTGAAATGCTTGGACAAAACATCGATTACTTCAAATCTAAACCTGCCGAACTTCCCAAAACTACCATCTTGTTAGACAACGGGTACCACCCTGAGAAACGCAACTCTTGCCTTGGAGGAGATTTATCCTGAAGGCATCTCCAAAATAGTAACATTATGTGGTAAAAGAACATCAGAGACTTTTTTTACACAGAAACATGAGCGACATCCTAAATCATATTGAAGAGAATCATAAAGAAACACAGCGATTAATTGGTCTGGAATATGAACAGTTACAACAATTGCTCCCAAATGCCGAACGATTACATCATGAAAAACAAGCTTTACTAGAATCCAAGAAAGTGAGAATTATTGCGGGTGGAGGAGGTCGAAAACCCAAACTATCTATTCCCGAACAAATAATTTTAACCTTGGTTTATCTTAGGCATATGACAACATTTCAACTTCTGGGCATCCAGTTTGGAGTAAGTGAATCTACAGCTAATGACACATTTAACTATTGGTTTCCGCACCTGCGAGAATTGCTACCATCTAGCTTGCTGGAACAAGTAAAAAAAAAACGCTGCTGACCACGACGCAATAGTTAAGGAAATACTCGCAGAATATGAATTAATAGTAGATACCTACGAACAAGTCAGAGAAAGACCTGGAACTCGTGATGAACAAGAAAAATACTTTTCAGGCAAGAAGAGTAATCATACATTTAAAACTCAAATAATTATCATGCCAGATGGTAGAGATATAGTTGATGTTGTGGCAGGGGAACCTGGACCTAAAAGCGATATAACCTTATTCCGAGAATATCGCTCAGAGTTTGATCCTCAACTCATATTTAAGGGAGATAAAGCTTACGTTGGAGAAGATTTAATAACAACTCCCATTAAAAAAACCAGAAAAGGAGAATTAACAACAGAACAAAAATAACAAAATAAAGCGTTTTCTGCTCGCCGAATTTTTGTGGAACATCGAATTAGATCGGTCAAGATATTTCGAGTTGCCCAAGAAAGATTTAGATTAAATACCCAGAAAGAAATATGAGCAAGTAATTTTAACGATTTGTGGAATAGTAAGATTGCGAATAGGAGCGCTAATACAGCACTTCCGGATGTTAAGAGGTACAATAGAATTGACTAAAAATAATATACCAATGAAAGCATACTCAGTAGATTTGCGATCCAAAATAGTAGCAGCCCATCTAGATCAGAAGCTGTCGATCAGAAAAACAGCAGAAATATTTGCCTGCAGTAAAAGCTCTTTTCAAAAACTTGTCAAGCAACAAAAAATAGAAGGAAATTTACAGCCTAAACGAGAGTGGTAAACCCAGATTAAGTCATTTAAATAACGGCTCAACAGAAGTAAGAGAAATAGTGGCAGCACATCCCGATGCAACCTTGGTAGAATTGTGTGAGTTATTCGCCCAAAAGACCGGAAATTGGGTAGGTAGAACAGCAATGTGTAGTGCCTTACAGAAGTTAGGATTAAATCGCAAAAAAAAACTGTCAGGAGTAGCCAAGCAGGAACAGAAAGAGTCATGAAGTTAAGGTTAGAGTATTGGGAAAAAGTCAAGAACATCGAGCCCAAAAATTTAGTATTTTTAGATGAGACTGGAGTATTGCTAGGTTTAAGCCGAACTCATGCACGTTCTCAACTAGG
>NZ_JAUBPO010000258.1:0-2185 GCF_036700785.1 Microcoleus sp. S28C3
GCTGCTGCGGCAATACTTCTAAAGAATACACCAAAAGAACAACTGAAAGACTTTGCCAGCATTGAACTAGCAGTCAGAGACCATGTACTAAAAGAAGTAGCGCCAGAGATTGGAAATTTTTTTAAGCAGTAACAGCAAAACAATAGCAGGGAGACAAAGAGGGATTCAAACCTGTCTGGGAGTATGGCAAGTCAGTGAGAAACAAAGCCAGAAACTGGGATTGAAGAAACGAACCCGATTGAGTCCACAACTCGAAGCAAGTTGCTTATTGCTGAGTGCAAATGTTTCATACGCCAATGCAGCAAGAGATTTGAAGCAACTGACGGGAATATATATTGACCACAGCACCCAACAATGTCTAGTCCATCGGCAAGAATTCGTTGAAGTCATCGCAGAGCAAACCGTGACAGATCTAAGTATAGATGGCGGTAAGGCAAGATTGAGGACAGATAAAGGAAAAGCTAGTGAGTGACGAGACTATAAAGCGGTGACTTTACACAAACAAGCCCATGCTGCATTCTTTCTGGAAAATCAAGCCTTGCTAGATTGGGTCAATCGTCAGCCTTTGTCAAAAACGATTACTTGTTTGGGCGATGGTCATCCAGGGGTGTGGAATTTAATGGCGAACATCTCCACACCTCCGCAAAGGCGCGAAATTCTTGACTGGTATCATCAAACAAGAAAATCTCTACAAGCTCGGTGGTTCTGACAAGCGGTTAAGAAAAGTTGAAACTAGCCTATGGTATGGCAGAATCGAGCAAGCTATCGCTGCTGCAGATGGGGATGCTCCTCAAGTTAAAAACTTTCTGGCTTATCTTGAAAGACATCGACTACGCATACCTGACTACCATTCCTTTCAATCTCAAGGAATTACGATTGGCTCTGGTGCGGTCGAATCGACCATTAAGCAGATTGGGCGTAGAATTAAAATATCGGGCGCTCAATGGAACCGCAACAATATCTCTCAAGTTCTCAAGCATCGCTGCTCTTATCTTAATCTTGCTTTTGCCTGAGTATTTCTACTTATTGCATAACTGAGATGCTCCCGTTAAAGTCATCACTCTTCAATGGAATTTCTTGAGGCAATCGTTGAATTTGATGGCTCCACTTCATGGGTACATTGAACTTATCTAATAGCAAGTAGGTAAGTGGAGAGACAATAAACTGAAGTTCTTGGTTGTTTTGTAATACTCCAAGTACACTTAATCGATCTTTTCTTAAAGTTGTAGAATAAACTGTATATAAGTGGTGGCAAATTATATTTGTAGTGTGATTTATTCCTTTAACACGCGCACTTGTTTGATCTAAGTGTTGCCAAGGACTGCTCGCTAATCCGGATACATACACTTCGTTAAATTCCGATTCAAAATTTAATGATTTTTTCACCACTAGATTTGATAAATAACCGGCTGACATCGAAATCCCAATATTGCTTAAAAAATCTAACAGCTTTCCTTGAGTCATGTTGCCTCCGTAGTAAAGGCTGATAACTAAGGCTTTTACTCCGGGGCCAAACTCCCCATCATATCCGGATGGTAACGGTGAAACGTATGTTTTCTTTTCTGAAGGTGAGTAATACTTCTGTTTCCGGAATAACACGTTATCTGTTTTCAGTAAAATGTCTTGAACTATTACCTCTTCATAACCCTTGAATTCTGCATCTTCTGGTAGTTCTGCTTCAGGATACTCCAGGATTTTTTCTCGGTCAACTTTGACGAGAGCATTTTTACTACTTTTAATGTGCTTTTTTGGTACTTTTCGCTCTTTTTCGGATGAGTAGTTCTCTTTTAACTTTTTCGCTCCATTAGCTTTTACCTCTGGTTTGCCTTGTTCTCCTTTCAGGCGATTGTTTTCGTCTTTTAATCTTTGATTTTCTGACGCCAAATTCTCTGGTTTCTGCTTGTAATTGCTCTATAAGGTTCAGCAATATGGACACAGTACGACGCAATGATTCGTCAGCAATTGCAGATGGCTCAAGGCTTTGCAGTAATGTCTCTACTAATTTTTGAGGAGATGATTCTTTCGTCATGAATCATATTCTACCATGCTGTGCCTAGATTGTGAACCTTCTTTTTTGCTGTTACCCCGATTTATTGAGCGGATACCAATTTTGGGCGTTGCTGAATTAGGGTATGACGAAGCAAAAAGGCGATCGCATACGACCCAAATAATTTCTTTGATTTTG
>NZ_JAUBPO010000259.1:0-2171 GCF_036700785.1 Microcoleus sp. S28C3
TACTAAGATGGTGGATGTTTTACTGGCTACTGCGCTTGATTTGGTGAATACTAAGCACTTCAAAAACTGGTTTACAAGCTGCTGCTACTGTACTTCATAAATGTGGAATCCGCTGTATCAATGGATGAAAGACTGTTTAAACTGGTGCTTTTTTTAAATTATTAGCATTGACGGATATGTTATGAATTATACAAATTGAGCCGTTACTGGCAATTCTAGCCGACGAACGATCGCCCGTAATGAATTCAGAAAACAAATTCACCGCCACACAGCGCAAAAACTCAGGATTAGCAAGCTGCGACTCTTAATTGGCGTGGACATCACAAAGCTGCCTTAATTAACACCAATAAGGGCTTTGCAAGACGAGCAAAAAAACATATCATTGAGAAACAAGAATAAAAACTTGCTCGCTTATGGTAGCCCAGGCAACAACACGTATGCCTGAAGTTATAGTCCACAGCGAGACCTACGGGCAGCTCTAAATCAATAGGGTGAGGTAGTTGTGTCTGAGTGTTAAGAGGGGCGATCGAAGAGGAATGTTCGGCGAGCGATCGCTTCCCAATGGAGGATGGTAAAACCTAAGAAGGCAAGGAGTTGGAGACAAGGCTAAACTTTTTGAATTCACGAGAGTAGCGTTAGCACTAAACTCTGCCGTATTGTCGGGAGCCAGCCAAATTTGTAACAGTTCTTAACTATGAATAATTCTGCGAAAATTGCTAGCATAGTGACACTTTTGCTAACAAAAACAGATAAAGTAAATAAAGTTGGCTAGCTCTAGAGGCCCCGATCCCCATCCTGGGGATGTTGAATCAATTTGATTCGTACCAAAGGGTTTTAGGGTTACACTTGGAAACAAAGCATCGCTATTTAACTGAGTTCTTTAGTTACTTTTACTTTCAGCTATGAACGTGGATTTTATCAAAGCCCAAGTCAGGTTGCTACAGGGTGCAAGTTCATCGGAGCGAGAGACCCTTATTAAGAACATCGGCGTCTGTGCTGGCGTGATCAGACCCGGAGAGTACGTGACTCCTCAGCGGAAGCACGCCATCACTCTCTGGCTGCAAACAAATGCGGTTCGCCTCCGGCTACCCCAACTTCCTCTGGATTTATCGGGCCAAAAGCCTTAACAAGGAAGCAATCAAAGGGTGACGACAGAATGAAAAAAATTAGTCAATCTTTCCTAAAAGTGCTTTTTTATTGAGCTGTACAGGATCAATGAAACACGATTAAGATTGAAAAAATGTTTGTAAGGAGAGTTGGGCTCGAAAAGACGCCTGCGGACAAGAAGCGGCCGACCGCTTTGGCAGAAGCAGGAAGTGAAGGTCAAACCTGCTTGAAAAGTAGATTTGAGTAAGTTTCACAGAACGGATTATTGTGCACAACTATAACCTGGGTTATTTGCTTTTAGATTTGAGATTCACGATTTAGCTCGTGCTGCATAAATTTCCTATTTGTGGATCGAGTGAAAAATCATCCCTATTCAATAGGTATAACTAATTACAGGGGCAGTCATTGAACTGCCCTTACTTTTGAAAACCGAGGCGAAACTACTACAAGTTACAATAAACGCATCTACTTGCAGATAGAGTTTAGGTGAACTCTGATGTAAGCTGCAGCGCCTCTATATTGTCTGTTATGTTCTAGAGGGGAGGGAGAGAGGATTGGATTAGACGAGTTTTGATAGGGAATTAATATCATCAAACAGAAGGAGTTATTACAATTAACTTGCTTTCTAATATATTTGTCAACGAAAATACTGTGCCGAAGAAACAAAAATTTCCTTATTTAGTGGGTTCCCGATGGACTTCACACCAAAAAACTTGGGGGTGGCGACACTTCCAAGTAGTTAACCGAAAAAATGAGGGTAAATGGGTATTTGCGGAAATGGTGGCGGCTTGCGATCCAAATGTCCGTTTTTGGCTGAACGCCGCACAGCTCAAAGACCGATCGCTCTGGGAAGCTGGATGGCAGTCTACGCAAGAACTAGAGGAATTAGAAGCAGCGGAATAAAAGACAGCGCCTTGGGCTAGAGTGATCAGCAATTCTCATTTTAAAGAATCGCTGTTCAATCTCTCGAAATGCCGGTATTGTAATGAACAACAGTTCGGACATATTTTGGGAGAGTCAGGCTCTGAGAGAGCCGTATTCTAGGAGTTTTCGGTAGTTTGGAT
>NZ_JAUBPO010000260.1:0-2054 GCF_036700785.1 Microcoleus sp. S28C3
TGCCTATCTTTTTTTACCACAAGTTGGCTCAATCCTTACTAACTATGAGTTTCAGGCGGGTTGTCACCCCCCCAGGTGTCAAAGATAAATGCTCAAGAAATTAAAGCCAAGACAGTCGCCACAGTAAATACATTTATCCGACCTTGGAAAGAGAATTTGAGAAAAACCTTAGAATCTTTGTTATCAGCTTACTCTAGCGGACTAGAGACAGGAGATTTACAATATGCTGCCTATGGTCTAGCTGTGTACTCCTATTCTGCTTACTTTAGCGGTAAAGAACTGACTGGCCTGGAAAGAGAGATAGCAACTTACAGAAATGCTGTTTATAAAATCCAGCAAAAAACAGCCCTTAATTATATAGAAATCTATTGGCAAGCTACCTTAAATCTGCTCGGAAAAAGTGAAAATACTTGCCTTTTAAAGGGCGAAGCCTGCGATGAACAATTAAGGTTGCCATTGCACCAACAAGCAAATGACAGATCGGGAAGTGCCTACATATATTGGAACAAATTTTTACTTAACTACTGGTTTGAAAATTACTCAGAAGCGATTGAAAATACAGCTTTAGCAGAGAAGTATTTAGACACAGTGATAGGATTGCCCTTGGTTCCTGTCTTCCATTTTTACGATTCTTTAATACAATTGGCGGTGTATAGCAATAGTCTAGAGTCTGTTAGCGAAGCGGCGACGAAGGCGCAACAACAGGGTATTTTTGACAGAGTTCAAGCTAATCAAGAAAAAATGCAAAATTGGGCGCATCATGCCCCCATGAATTATCTGCATAAATTCTATTTGGTAGAAGCAGAACGGCATCGGGTTTTAGGGGAAAAAATAGAAGCGATCGAGATGTACGATCGCGCCATTGCCCTTGCTAAAGAAAACGAATACGTCAACGAGGAAGCACTTGCTCACGAACTCGCCGCTAAATTCTATTTGGAATGGGGCAAAGAAAAACTCGCACAACCTTATCTAATTGATGCTTATTACGCCTACGCTCGTTGGGGAGCAAAAGCGAAAATTGACCACCTAGAAAAGCGTTATCCCCAACTTCTTGCTGCTATCCTACAACCGAATCAAACTCGCCAGCATCCGAACGAAACCATTCACACTTCTACCAATGGTGCATCATCTATCTCTAGCACAAATAAGACTATTATTGGCAGCACAAGCAGTTCGGAATTAGTAGATTTGCCGACAGTAATCGAAGCTTCTCAAACTCTCTCCAGCGAAATCGAGCTAGAGCAATTGCTGACTACTTTGATGCAAGTGGTTGTTAAGAATGCTGGGGCTGAAACGGGAGCATTAATTTTAAATGAAGAGGGAAATTGGAGAGTTTCCGTGCACTGTACGAATCGTCAAGATTGCCATCTTGACTCTCTGCTATTTGAAGAGAGTCAAGCAATTCCTCTGAGCTTAATTAATTACGTCAAACGCACAAAAGAAACCTTAGTGTTTGATAATGTCAGCACTCAAATCACGTTTGCTTCTGACTCTTACATCATCCAACAGCAACCCAAAAGTGTTTTATGCACTCCCATTCTCCATCAAGGCAAAGTTATGGGGATTTTGTATATAGAGAATAATTTCACAATCGGAGCATTTACGCGCGATCGCGTCGCCATCCTCAACATCCTCTGCTCGCAAGCTGCCATTTCCTTACAGAACGCCCGACTGTATCAGCAATCCCAGGACTATGCCCAAAAACTAGAGCTTTATCTTCACGATCTCAAACAGATGCAGTTGCAATTGGTGCAGGGTGAGAAGATGTCTGCACTCGGCAATCTCGTGGCAGGGGTAGCCCACGAAATTAACAATCCCGTAGGTTTTATTGCCGGCAATTTACAGCCAGCTCAAGAATACCTACAAGATTTGTTCGAGCTAATCGATGTATATCAAGATAGTTTTCCCAAGCCAGGAGCTCAAGTTGAAGAAAAAATTGAGGATATAGACTTGGAGTATTTGCGAGAAGATTTGCCCAAATTGATTGGCTCGATGCAGGAGGGAGTCGATCGCATCCGCAATATCAGTACGAGTTTGAGAACGTTTTCGAGGGC
>NZ_JAUBPO010000261.1:0-1975 GCF_036700785.1 Microcoleus sp. S28C3
TACTTTCTTCGGGTGTCATCTATTTTTCCTTCTATCTTTTGTCTTATTCTCTCATACTTTCTCTGTGAGTATTTCTACTCATTGCATAACTGAGATGCTCCCGTTAAAGCCCTCAACCGCACTATTGATAAAAATGTCTAGCGCATGAACTCGGACAAAAGTATGACGCTAACTATTTTCAATTATGCCGATCGCACAATTAGTATCAGCGGTCAGCATGAGGCAACTCTTGTGGTCAGGAAAGGCGGTAAAATCCAGCGAATATACACAATAGATTTAGGATTTGCGATCGGCTTAGATGAGAATATTTCCGAGTTTATCGGTATCCATGTCGGTGATACAATGGTGGGAATTATTGGAGACGCGAACCGGATGCAAGCCGATGCCCTGTCCGATCATGTCAATCTCACGGCGCGTCTGGAAAGTTTAACTAAGTATTATGGCGTATCTTTATTAGTTTCAGGAGATGTGGTACAACGTTTGACTCAACCAGAAAAGTATCATATTCGATTTTTGGATCGTGCCATTGTCAAAGGTAGACAAGAAGCCATTACTGTTTGTGAGGTGTTAGATGTTGATGCAGAACCAGTGCGATCGCTCAAAATTCAAACAGTGCCTATTTTTGAGGAAGGACTCGAACAATATTGTCTGGGAAATTTTGCTAATGCCAAAATTTGTTTTGAACAAATAGTGGCACTAAATCCAGGCGACAAACCCAGCCAACTTTACCTAGAACGCATCCAAGCATTTTTAGAAAATAGTATTCCCGCTAACTGGAATGGCGTGTGGAAATTTACCCAGAAGTGACATTAACACATCAATTGAACGGAGAACAATAATGACATCTGGAAGCTTACAATCTGTGACAGAAATCTGTGGAGAATTCATTGACCAATTTCCACCGGAACACGACTCCCTAGAACTTACTTTTACGCCTAGCTCTCGCCCCATCAAGCAGCGCTGGCGAAACAACAGGCTTTCGGCTCATTTTGTAGCCGATTATTTGTCCAGCTTTCTACCAGTGGACGCAGAGGATGCTAGCAGCGAGAAACGGGTTAAACAAAGCAAGGGAGCTGTGAGCTACGTCGCTAACGAACTGTTAGAAAATGCGATAAAATTTAATAAGGATGATACCAATTACAAAGTCAAATTTGGCATACACTTTATTGGTGAAACAGAGGTGACTGCCGTAATTTTTGCCACTAATAGTGTCAATCTAGAAGGCGCGAATAAGTTGAAGGAGTTTATTAAAGAAATTCTGGCTTCCGATCCGAATGAACTTTATTTGCAGCAGATTGAAAAGAATGCTGAATCTGAAAGCGACACCTCGGGACTGGGATTGCTGACTATGATTAATGACTATTCAGCTAAAATAGGTTGGAAATTCGACCCAAGGCCAGACAGTGATACGATCACTGTGACGACTGTAGTTCAAATTACGGTCTAGTTTCAACCATTTCAATATTTACTCTCTTGTGCGATCGCAGTATTTTACTCAGGAAACCAAACAACAATGAGCATTCAAGAAATTAAAGGTGAAGATTACAACATTCAGTACGATGGAGAATCAGCCACAATCATTTTCCAAGGCGAACTCAGCCTGGGCGGACCAGCAGAGTATGCACCAATAGCCGAATTGTTAGATGAGGTAGCCAATCCCGAACCGCCTACTATTACCTTGAACCTAAAAAAATTGGACTTTGTTAACAGTTCTGGTATCAGTATGCTGTCTAAGTTTGTCATTAGCGTTCGGAAAAAGAAAACGATTAAACTTTTGGTATTGGGTTCAAATGATGTTCCTTGGCAACAGAAATCTCTCAAAAATTTAGAAAAGCTGTTGCCAACTTTGAAGCTAGAATTAGAGTAGGATATGTGTAAATTTCAACTAAAGTTAACATACTGTAGTTTAGACTAAATAAAGATGAGAAAGGTGGCTTCAGAAGAACTAGAGCCACCGCGCTGGGAGAGAATAAGG
>NZ_JAUBPO010000262.1:0-1942 GCF_036700785.1 Microcoleus sp. S28C3
ATCCAAACTACCGAAAACTCCTAGAATACGGCTCTCTCAGAGCCTGACTCTCCCAAAATATGTCCGAACTGTTGTTCTAAAAATTGCTCGATAACTTTGACTAAAACTTGAGGTCTTGGATGTAGCATTGAAACAAGAGCTTTTGTTGCACGATCGCGAAGAAAACGATGAGATGTTGTTAAAAACCATGTCAAAGCAATTGCACAAAGTTCGATGGATTCATCTGAGATATGGTCTTTTTCTGCTTCCCATGCCCATTCAAGTAAACGATCGACTGCCCCTTTTTGTTCATACTGATCGAATAAAAAAATAGACCAAATTGCATCGCGCTCTGGCATTCTCAGATTTATGAGATGACGATGAAGAGATTTTGCATTTAAAGGATGTTCAGGATCGGTAGCTACTGTCAGTAGTACATTATAAACTTTTTCTTTGTTTTTTTCTTCTTGGAATATTTCATTAAGATAATCTTTAGTTCTTTGGGTGATTTTAGTTGGATTACGCCAAATAAGACTTTGTAAAAATGGACGTTCAAACCGCCATAATGGCATGGATGTTAATTCCATTACTTCTTTTCCAAGTAGTTCAGGAATTTGAATAAATAAAGCTTCCAGTAAACCCTGTCTATTCCATCTAGCTGCTACTAACCCACCTAGCGGTTTAATTTCATCAAAGGATGTAGTTGGATTATCTTTATCTAGGTGGTTTTTCAGCAAATAACGGACTATTAAATGATCGCTAAATTTTTCATAGGGAAATTTAATAATATTAACCCTTTGATTTTGTTCTTCATCTTCGTCTTCTGAGAGACGATAAATTAAATCTTCTGAAAGTAATCCCTCAGCACGCAGATTATAAAATAAGCTCTGTGAAAAATTATTATTAGGCAAGACAGAATTAACAATATTTTTGGCTTCTTCTCTATCTATCCAAGGCTGTCCATTTTCTGCCATCCGACGGGCTAAATCTTCTACTGATTGTCTTACTAAATTGGTTTTATCATCATAATCGAGCCGTTCACATAAAACGTCGTTAATTGAATCTATAAATAGATTTAAAACAGCAGTAATGCCTTTAATTCCTTTAGGTATTCGTGTTAAATGACGATTTTTAATTCCTTTACAAAGTGTTTTCAAGAAAAGTGGATTAGAAAACTCTGGAACTAACAAAGGAACGTTAGGCTGTTCAATACCATAATGATTGAAAAAGGTTTTTGTAGCAATATATTCATGGTTGGCAAATCCATGATGTTCAACTTTAACTAACTTTTCTTCTGGAACGAGGTTTTCTGGTATTGTTGCTTTCTCGTATGAAGTACGACAGCTTACTGCAATAGTAATGCGTGGATAGTTATGCAAAACAGCTAACATACCTGCTAGTTCCTTTTTCCATAAACCTTTATCATCACTCTCATTAAGAGCATCAATCAAAATCATTGCATGACTACCACAAGCTTGTGCAGCAGCATCTAATGCGCCTAAAAACTCGTCACGATTGTGACAAGAAAGGTGCAATCTCTGCATTATATGAATCCAAGGGTCGCCTTGACAAAAATGCTGCCCAAGCAAAATTATGGTCGGAAGTGAGTTATCTAGACGATGTTTAGCTATATCACAGAAGAGATGAGTTTTACCTGTTCCAGCTTCACCCGTAAGTAGAAGTGCGCCTTGATTACACGCAGCAGTAATATCACTGGTAGCAAAATGGTAAATTTCTCGTCCTATTTCTTCTATTTTTGAAATTTTATAACGAACTGATTTTAATAACTCTTCAAGTGAACGATTAATGTCTCTATTTTCTATTTTTTCTCCTTGCTGTTCGTTATGAGATGGATTCACTTGCCGAATTTGTGTGTAACTATCATAGTAATTGCTCAACCCCCTTGACAAGAGGACGAGATAGACATTAGATAGAGGAATGAAAAAACTCCCTGACCTAAAAC
>NZ_JAUBPO010000010.1:0-90340 GCF_036700785.1 Microcoleus sp. S28C3
AAATCCAAACTACCGAAAACTCCTAGAATACGGCTCTCTCAGAGCCTGACTCTCCCAAAATATGTCCGAACTGTTGTAAAATCTAAAATCTAAAATCTAAAATCGATTGACTCAGCAAGTGAGGGGTCAAGGGTACAGGGGGAAGCAAACTACTCGAACTAAATTCCTTCCCTCAAAACTTGCACCACAAATCCGCTCAACCACCCATTTATTCGGTTAATGTGCTTAGTGTGCGCCTAAAGTTAGATTTGTGGCGCAACTCGCCCCAATAATTAAAAACTTATGCTGTAAAAGGCATTAACCGCCCGTAGGCTTAATCTAGGGGCGGTTTTTTCCTGGTTCGGGTCATTGTGTTTGATAAAATCAGAAGTTATCCTTGCTTTAGCTGAATAACTAAGTAGGTAGAGGGATATATAATGACAACCAACAACATTATTTTGAGTTACTTAGGCCCGCGAGAAATTGAGGCCAATAAAGCCGCTGTCTTAGTTGGCAGTTTTGACAAAAATCTAGTGGCAGCGATTTCAGCAGCAGAAGGCTCAAATGCGCTGAATGTGGGGATAAATCTCTCTAGAGGCATTTGGAACATCAGTTTAGAAAAAGGATTCGATAGCGCAGGAACTCGCACACTGCAGGTGAGGGCAACAGATAAGACAGGCAAAGTTATCGGCCAACAAACAATTAACATCAAAGTTAATCCTGCTTCTCAGTCACCCGCTCAATTCTTCACGTTAATTACTCTCAGAGATACCGTATTCAAAGCCGGAACACTGCCCGCGAGCAATCTCAACCCGCAGCAAAAAGCGGACATACCAGCCGGGAAAATTTATCAAATTAGCGACTACGAGTTAGAAGACGGACACCTGAACATTCAACTAAATAATGCAATTTCTCCGGTGGGAAAGTCCGGCTTTTTATACGAAAAACACGTACTCATCACCAAAGGCGCAAAAATTCTCATATTCGATCGCGCCGAGTTGCCAGTCCCGCCGCCTGGAATGCAGTTACTGTGGGTGATCAAAAAGACATGGTTAAAGTTAACCCCCGCAGATTCTGCAACTTTAGGAGCAACTCAGAAATTACAATTTAACGCGGGAGAAACTTTTAATCTTCTCGGCTACGCTTGCGTGGAAAACCATTTTCGAGTCGCTTTTGCTCGGGCAGTTCCTAACTTAGGAACTTCGGGATTTGTGTACTGGCAGCACGTCCAAATTTTGCGAGACGGGAGGGGTATTGAGTATGATAGAAATGCAGTTACCATGACTGTCATCAAAACTACTGCGATCAAAAAGCAGCCTGTAAATGCGGCTAACCTGCCACCCCAAGAAAAATTTACTTTGCCGGCGGGAATGATTTACGGAATTGCCGGATTCTCGATCGAACAAAGCCACATTAAAGTTTCGCTGACCGAGAATTTGCCGCAATTTGGCAATACGGGTTTCATTTATCCCGATTTTGTGCAATTCAGCCGCGGTGGCAAATCTTTCAATCCCGCTGTGAATTTAAGTTATCAAGGGCCGTCAGAAGTTTTGGTAAATCAGCCGATCGTCCTTCGGGGTACTTTTGATCGGCAACAAGCAGCAAAAATTGAGGTGATAGCTGAGGATACATTGCCCCTAAGCGTCACGCTAAACCAACAAGCCAGCACTTGGCAAGTTAATTTGTCTAAAGGATTTAGCGTAGCTGGAGCTCGGTGGCTCAGGTTGCGGGCAACTGACAGCAAAGGCAACGTTACTGGCAGCCAAATAATTTACATTACCGTAAGTTCCGATCCGCTGACTGTCGGACAAGGTTTGACCTTAAAAATAGTTTCTGACACTTTGTTTAAGGTAGCTCCGCTTGATTCTTCCCGGCTCAACAATCAGCAAAAAGTTTTTGTCAAAGCAGGTCAGACTTTGGCAGTTAGCAAATACGGATTTATTGACGGGCATCTCAAGGTGGTTGTGGATTCAGCAATTTCGCCGATCGGCACTTTTGGCTATTTTTATGAACCCGACGTTCAGCTTGCCAAAGGTTCTCAAATCCTAAGATTTGACCTGGCAGACGTACCGAATAGCAACGTCAGCGCTCAACTGTTGGTAATTCAAACAACTCAGATTAAAGGTCAACCAGAAGATTCATCTAAACTGCCTGCAAATCAAGTTGCTCAAATAACTTTAGGCAGCACCTATGCCATCACTGGTTATGCCTGCATTTTGGGGCATTTCCGAGTAACTCTCGCCGAACCTATTCCCGGTTTCGGCAATATCGGATTTATTTATTGGCAGGACGTTAAAATTAAAAAAGACGGCAAAGAAGTTCCCTTTGACCCCGATGCTTTGACGATGACAATCCTGCAAGCAACTGTCTTTAAAAAACGGCCGGTAGATGCTGCTAGCCTGAGCAGTACCGAGAAAACTACGCTGCCTTTAGGTCGAGTTTACGGCGTGAACAGCTACGGTTTGGAAGGTAATCACCTGAAAGTTTCCCTGACTGAAGAACTGCCGAATTTGGGTAATACAGGTTATGTTTTTCCTAGTTTTGTTCAGTTCAAGCGGGGAGATAAAATTTTCGATCCGGTTCCGAACAATGTGGAATTGAACGTGCCGTATTTTTCGCAGCGGGACAATCCGCGTTTTGATTGGTCTACTTGCAACGTAACTGCGATCGCGATGGTATTTTATTACTACGGCGTTCGTTCTGAGTGGGGCGGACAGTTGGAGGATGAGTTGTTGCAGTGGTGTTTCGACTATGCCGGTCAGGGTTCTCAAACCGATCACAACGTACTTTCGGCACTGATTCAAGCTTACGAGTTTAAGACAAGTTTTAGTACGACTCGCACGTGGGCCGATGTGCGATCGGAATTGCTGAATCGGCGGCCGGTAGTTTTAGCGGGAGATTTTACTGCGGCCGGTCACATTATCACTTTAATTGGCTACAATTCTCAGGGTTATATCGTGCAAGATCCTTGGGGAGATGCACTCACTGGTTACAGCGATACTGAGGGGAGAAAGTTGATGTATCCCTACAGCTACGTCAATCAAGTTGCTGGGCCAGATGGGAATGTTTGGGCGCATTTTATCTCTCGATAATCTACTCTACGGTTTGCAAGTAGTTTGAAGCACTACGACTATTCGTAAGGTGCGCATTACAGCTATTCGTAAGGTACTCCGTGCGCACCCTACATAACTCAGGCAATCTTGCGCTTAATTTTGCGTTTCGCTGCACCAATGCCTAGAATCCCAAATCCGGCTAAAGTACCGAAGATAGTAGCAGGTTCTGGTACTGGTTCAGCAGAGCCTTTTTCAAAAGAGCCTTTAATGGCGATCGCATCGTTAGCGCACTCGGCAAAAAAGTTAGCAATATAGTTCCCCGAAGGCATTGAGGATTTATTGAAACTGAATCCGATTGTTTGAGAACCTACGGCATTAAACTGAGCGAAATTAAGACCGAGGGTACTCAAAGTTGCTGGCGTTAAAACATTGATTTCTCCTACTTTTGTACCCGTAGCAATTGAGTTGAGAACCGTCCAGTTACCTGTTTGTTCAAAATAGGGGTCTGTGGCAGCTAAATCGCCCATTGATGGGGTTCCGCCTTGAGATGAAGCTACCGTATTGAATTGATTTAAATTGGTAAAGCCAGAGTTAGTTTGGGTGACGTTTTTAGCAGTAACGTTACTGTAAATGCCTGTGGTGGCTACGCTTGAGTCATTTCCTCCTGCAAAGCGGATACCAAACAAGCTGCCGTTTGCGTTAGCTGTATTGAAATTTTGACCGGAAAAATTGAAGAATAAATCGCCGTAGTTGATGTTGCCTCTTTGAGCTAATGGGTCGGCATATCCTGCTAAACTCAGATTGGAGTTAATCGCGATGAAAGCTGTATCTGAGGTTTCTTTGATGGCGATGCCGTAAAATTCAAATGCGCCACCGCCGATTTGAGCCCCTGTCACGCCATCGCTGAAGGAATCGATCGCATAATTCCAGCCGTTAGATAGCGTTGCTGCTGTAGCTTTTTGTTGCTGTAGTACGATAATTGCACATAAAACACCCACTGAGTAAGTCAAGTGGATGCTGTTTTTAGCAATGGATTTCATAAAATGCTCCCTGGGAATGAGTGTTAAAGCATCCTGTCTGTTCTATCGACTGTTTTTAATTTTCAGTCAATCATATATTTCGGCCGAATTTATTAAAGTTTCGGTAAAGATTTTGTCCGGCGATCGCATCATATCAACGAGATTGGTTCAAACAACCAACCAATGCCACTAGCTAAATACAGGACTGACGCAGGACTAATGCCACTAGCTAAATACAAGACTGACGCAGGCACAGTATATAGTGTAGCTGCATAAGTCCTGTAGGTGCAAATAAACCGACTACCGGGTTTGGGCGGTTGAGAGAAGCAATAAACTGCCTGCTAGTCCATATCTAGGCTTGACCGGCCCCTACAAGATATTATTATTTTTTCATGCCGATATACTTAATTGATTTTTTATCGATTACCAATGAATCTTGATAATTGGGGGCGTGAGGTTGTAAATGCCAATACCTAATTCTGTTAATATTTCGATTGTTTTATTAAAATTTTTCATAACTTGCCTGCCATCTCCATCCCTGTTCAATAGACCTCTTCAATAATTATTGTGGAACAGGCAGGATGTCTGTTCAAGACTGGCTTTTCTGGAGATGTCTGATAATTATAATTACGTTTGTTGTGATGAATTCATTGCTCAAACTCCAGAACTGCCGATCGCCCACAATTTTACTAATTTTACTAGAAGCGATCGACCCAATCGGCTCTACACGGCTCGACAAACTGTGAATCAGCACTTTTTCTGCAAGTGCTGCACAAAGCGAGAATTGGAGAATCAAAAAAATTCAGACGGCGAGGAGCGATCGCACGTTTTTAGAACACTCAAGAAGCTTTCTGCCATACATCCGGTGCAGCCATCGCGGGTTCC
The DNA here is from genome assembly GCF_036700785.1 of Microcoleus sp. S28C3. Lineage (NCBI taxonomy): Bacteria > Bacillati > Cyanobacteriota > Cyanophyceae > Oscillatoriales > Microcoleaceae > Microcoleus > Microcoleus sp. S28C3. Next base: position 4,937 of record NZ_JAUBPO010000010.1, read on the forward strand.
TTCTAACTCGGGCGGTGTTTTCAACACTTGAAGCGCTGCATAAATCAATAAATTTTCACAAATAGTTGCTCGCAACTATTGGGCATTGCCATTTTTTAAATGTTGTTAACATATCGCCGAGAGTTCGTTGACTATCTTCACTCTTCCCCTGAGAACAGAACGCAGCAGGCGGTTGATCGAAAGTCTGCATTCATCGTCGAGAGAGTCGTCTAAAACAGCGGCCATCAAACCGTAGCGATCGGCTAAAGTCAAACAACCCGTATCGCTAACAGAGGCAAGCATTTCGGAAATAGCGCCGGGGATAAGTTGAACTAAAAACATAAGACGTTCCCTGAATTCGATACTTATATCATCTCTCCTTCTCTAAAAATTAAGAGTGACGCTGGCATAGCAGAGAACGTGATGTTTTGAGGCAAATTGTGTGACAGCGACCTCTCTAATTGTGTGACGAACTCCGTTTTAAGTCTGCGATCTTAGTCACAAGATGATTTTATATCTTCCAATTTCGCCCTCTGCCCTCCCAAATCTAAAGATTTAAAGAGATTTTCCGCTGCGTGGGTGTCTTTACCCATTACCCATGTATAAAACGCATCAGAGGTATGCGAAAAATTCATAAAACTCAATATTTTGTAAAAATAGCTACGAATGTTTACAGTCGTGCGCTTTACATTAGCTCATAACTAAGGTGCATGGAAACGCAGCGATCGACCGAACCATCGGTAGCAACTATAACCATAAATAGTTTTGCGACGTTCGAGCCAGCGCCCAGTCAAGCTCAAATGTACAGAAGACCAACCATGCTTAAAAGAAATTAGATCTAGTAACTAAATATACAGTTTTAAATCAATACACTCACTAAGGTTAGCAGGAAACACACACTTTATGCTCCAAGTCAATACTTCTCCCCAACAAGCCAGCAGCGAGGGTAAACCGATGACCCAAACAGTAGAACCCAAAGCCCAAGCCAGCCTGAACAAGTTTGAAAAACTCAAAGCCGAAAAAGATGGCTTAGCATTAACAGCCGAACTCGACCACTTCGCCGAGATCGGCTGGGAAGCAATGGACGAAATCGATCGCGAGCACCGCCTCAAATGGCTCGGCATCTTCTTTCGGCCAGTAACTCCCGGCAAATTCATGATGCGGATGCGTCTCCCCAACGGCATCATTACTAGCAATCAAACCAGAACGCTAGCAGAAATCGTCCAGCGCTACGGGGACGACGGCAGCGCCGACATCACCACCAGACAAAACCTGCAACTTCGCGGAATTCGCATCGAAGACGTGCCCGACATCTTCCGCCGCCTCAAAGAAGCGGGCATGACCAGCATTCAGTCTGGCATGGACAACGTGCGCAACATCACGGGTTCCCCAGTCGCGGGCTTGGACGCGGACGAACTGATAGATACGCGGGAACTGGCGAACCAAGTCCAAGACATGATTACGAACAGCGGCGAAGGCAACCCCGCGTTTTCAAATTTGCCGAGAAAGTTTAATATTGCGATCGCAGGCTGCCGCGACAACTCAGTTCACGCAGAAATCAACGACATCGCCTTCGTACCCGCTTACCAAGACGGCAACATCGGCTTTAACGTTTTAGTCGGCGGTTTCTTCTCCGCCAAACGCTGCGAAGCTGCAATTCCTCTCAACGTCTGGGCAAGTCCCGGCGACGTTGTAGATTTGTGCAAAGCCATATTAACTGTGTTTCGCGATCGAGGCCCGAGAGCAAACCGCCAAAAATCGCGACTGATGTGGCTGATTGACGAACTCGGAATCGAACAATTCCGAGCAGCAGTCGAACAAGAATTAGGTCGCACTTTGCCCGCCGCCGCCCTCAAAGATGAAATCACCTGGGACAAACGCGACCACATCGGCATCTACCCCCAAAAACAATCAGGGCTCAACTATGTAGGGCTGCACGTTCCCGTCGGACGGCTGCAGGCATCGGATTTGTTCGATTTGGCCAGAATCGCCGAGGTTTACGGCAGCGGCGAACTCAGGCTCACTGTCGAAGAAAACGTCATTGTTCCCAACGTTCCCGACTCGCGGATTGAATCGCTGGTAAAAGAACCGCTGTTGCAGCGTTTTTCCATCGACCCCGCACCCCTGACGCGAGCATTGGTTTCCTGCACAGGCTCGAAGTTTTGCAACTTCGCCCTCATCGAAACCAAAAGCCGTGCCGTGGCAATGATTGAAGAACTCGAAGCCGAACTGTCAGTTCCCAAACCGGTCAGAATTCACTGGACGGGTTGCCCCAATTCCTGCGGTCAACCCCAAGTAGCAGATATCGGTTTGATGGGCACAAAAGTTCGCAAGAACGGCAAAACCCTCGAAGGTGTAGACATTTACATGGGAGGCACAGTGGGCAAAGACGCTCATTTGGGTACTTGCGTCCAAAAAAGCATCCCTTGCGAAGACCTCAAACCAGTGCTGCACCAACTTTTAGTCGATAACTTCGGGGCCGTTCCCAATTTATCTCAAGAAGATGAGGTAGCTTCCCTCAACCGGCAACTGCAACTGACGGTTGATAGGGAAGAAACGGCAGTCCCGGCAGCCAAACCTCAGACATCTACTGTCATTTTCGCTCGATCGGGCAAAGAAGTTCCTTGCAGCGAAGATGAGTTCATTCTCGATGTTGCCGAACGGGCCGGAGTCGAACTTGACAGCAATTGCCGGTCGGGAAGCTGCGGCACTTGCAAGCAGCAACTCCTAGAAGGACAAACAGTCTACGACAGCCAACCCGACGCGGCCCGAGACTTAGAACCAGGGTTCATTTTAGCTTGCAGCGCGCGGGCGATCGGCAAAGTGTCGATCGATGCCTAATCTCACAATGTGAGGTGCGATGCGAAGGTCGCGAATCAATCTCACATCTCACATTTTCACCATCTCAAAGTACAACCACAATTCAAGACAAATGAGCAACCTTTCCAGAAGAAAATTCATCATCACCGCCGGAGCAACAGCAGCCGGCACCCTACTAGCCCACGGTTGCAGTTCCGGTTCCACCACATCTAGCGCAACTTCCAGCAGCGCCACACCCAGCGCCGCCCCAGCAGTCAACATCAACCCCGCCGACGCCCCAGAAGTTACCGCAGCCAAACTCGGATTCATCGCCCTCACCGACTCAGCACCCTTAATCATCGCCCAAGAAAAAGGGCTATTTGCCAAGTACGGCATGAAAGACGTACAAGTTACCAAACAAGCATCTTGGCCAGTTACTCGCGACAACTTAGAACTCGGTTCCGAAAAAGGCGGCATTGACGGAGCCCACATTTTATCGCCCATGCCTTACCAATTGACATTAGGCACAATTACCAAAGGCAACCAGCCTGTGCCGATGAACATTGTGGCGCGGTTAAATACTAACGGCCAGGCAATTTCCCTCAGCAAAAAATACCTAGATTTAAAAGTAGGTACTGACAGCAAACCTCTCAAAGAAGCCCTCGCAAATCAAAAAATTGCTATAACTTTTCCCGGCGGCACCCACGACTTGTGGATGCGCTACTGGCTAGCAGCCGGCGGTATTAATCCAGATACAGATGTTTCCGTGATTCCCATACCGCCGCCCCAAATGGTAGCGAACATGAAATCTGGCAGCATGGAAGCCTTTTGCGTAGGCGAACCTTGGAATGCTCAGCTAGTTACTCAAAAGGTAGGATACACCGCCTTAGTAACCGGAGAACTTTGGAAAGACCACCCAGAAAAAGCTTTCGCTTTAAGAGGAGATTGGGTTGAGAAAAACCCCAAAGCTGCAAAAGCAATTACAATGGCCGTACTGGAAGCCCAGCAGTGGTGCGACAAGGCAGAAAATCACGATGAGATGTGCCAAATCATCTCTCAAGATAAGTGGTTAAAAGTTCCAGTAGCAGATATTATCAGTCGCTCTAAAGGTCAAATTGACTACGGTACCGGCCGCATTGAAGCTGCCAGCCCAGTAGCTATGAAATTCTGGGCTGATAATGCTTCCTATCCCTACAAGAGTCACGATGCTTGGTTCCTCACTGAAAATATTCGCTGGGGTTATATGCCAGCAACTACCGACATCAAAGCCACGGTTGATAAAGTTAACCGCGAAGATATTTGGAAAGCAGCAGCGACAGCACTTGGCGTTCCCGCCGCCCAAATTCCTGCTACGACTTCTCGCGGTGTTGAAACCTTCTTTGACGGCGTGAAGTTTGACCCAGAAAAACCACAAGAATATCTGAATGGTCTGGCAATCAAGAAAGCATAATTAGCGAACAGTTGACAGTTGACTGTTGAGAGTTGATCAATTTTTAAATTGAGTTGAGTTGGGTTTCCTAACTCAACCCACCCCAGACACGGCGATCGCTTCAAAGTATCTACAAATAATCGATTATTCACAATACTGCACAAACAAAAATGGCAACAAACCTCGCTGTTACTAAAAGCAAAAATCCAGTAAATTTCGTTCTGGATCATGTTCAAAAAAACCGCCGAAAAATCATCCGACCGCTGGTAGCAATTACAGTTCTGCTCATAATCTGGCAGATCCTCTGCCACAGTCCAGAGTCCACCTTGCCGGGCCCAATCAAAGCTGTCCAAGAAAGCTGGAATTTGATTATCAATCCTTTCTTTGACAATGGCGGTACAGACAAAGGCTTGTTCTGGCAAATTTTGGCTAGCTTGCAGCGGGTGGCGATCGGCTTTACTCTAGCAGCAGTTTTCGGCATCAGTTTAGGAATCCTGATCGGTACAAACTCCCTAATGTTCGATGCTTTAGACCCGCTGTTTCAAGTATTCAGAACTATCCCGCCCCTAGCTTGGCTGCCGATCGCCCTGGCTGTATTTCAACAGTTCAATCCCTTTGAAAGCATGGGGGTGAAAGCTAACGAAGTGTCAGCATTATTCGTAATCTTAATTACAGCAATTTGGCCGATTTTAATTAACACGACAGTAGGCGTTCAACAAATACCCCAAGACTACAGAAACGTCGCCCGCGTCTTGCGCCTCCCCAACCAAAAATACTTCTGGAAAATCCTGCTTCCCTCTTCTGTTCCTTACATCTTCACAGGCTTGAGAATTGGCATCGGTTTGTCTTGGCTGGCGATCGTAGCTGCGGAAATGTTAGTCGGCGGCGTCGGCATCGGCTTCTTCATCTGGGACGCTTACAACAGTTCTAGACTCAGCGCCGTGATTCTAGCAGTGCTTTATGTAGGAATTGTCGGTTTGATTTTAGACAGAATTGTTGGTTTTATCGCTTCCAAAGTTGTTCCAGAAGAACAGAAATAGGATTTGGTTGAGAGTGACACAAACAAGGTAAGGTGCGCAGTGCGCACCCTACAGCCAACAAGGGAAGGTGCGTCCAAGTGTACCCTAAATTGACTTAATCTACAAATTACAAACTAACCTAAAATAGCCATGTCAGTATTTGTTGAAGTAGACCACGTTGACCGTGTATTTAACTTGCCCAATGGAGAGCAATACATCGCTCTTAAAAATATCGAACTTAAAATAAAAAAGGGAGAATTCATCACCTTAATTGGGCACTCGGGCTGCGGCAAATCTACGCTGCTAAATATCATCGCCGGCCTCGACAAAGCAAGTCAGGGCGGGATTATCTTAGAAGGGCGCGAAGTCCGCGATCCAGGCCCGGACAGAATGGTGGTGTTTCAAAATTACTCGCTGCTACCTTGGCTGACGGTGCGCGAAAATATCGCCCTAGCAGTAAATGAAATTTATAGCGGTAACTCTCAAGAAGATCGCGAGTTGGTGATCGAACACCACATTAAATTGGTCGGACTCGGACACGCCGCCGACAAACGCCCGGGCGAAATTTCTGGGGGGATGAAACAAAGAGTTGCGATCGCCCGGGCTCTGGCGATTCGCCCGAAACTGCTGCTGCTAGACGAACCCTTCGGCGCCCTCGATGCTTTAACTCGCGGCGGTTTGCAAGAACAGTTGATGAAAATTTGCGAAGAAAGCAAAGTCACCAGCGTGATGGTAACTCACGACGTGGATGAGGCTTTATTGCTCAGCGATCGCATTGTAATGCTCACCAACGGCCCGGAAGCGCAAATCGGGCAAATCCTCGAAGTGAACATTCCCCGCCCCCGCAAGCGCATGGAAGTGGTCAACCATCCGAGTTACTACGCGCTGCGCAACGAAATGGTTTACTTCCTCAACCAGCAAAAGCGAGTCAAACAGCGCCGGGCCAAACAGCAACCGCCTGTCATCGCCCGCAACGGCCTGGAAAAAATCAACCTCGACATCGGCTTTATTCCCCTCACCGACTGCGCGCCCTTAGTTGTAGCCAAAGAAAAAGGATTCTTCCAAGCCCACGGCTTAGAAGAAGTTTCTCTCAGCCGCGAACCTAGCTGGAAAACGATCGCCCAAGGAGTCGCCGAAGGACGGCTGGACGCGGCGCAAATGGTTGCAGGAATGCCGATTGCCATGCTGTTGGGGCTGGACGGCGAAGCCCCTGTGCCCGTCTGCAGCGCCCTCACCCTGTCTCGCAACGGCAATTCGATTATTTTCAGCAAACACCTTTACAAACAAGGCATTCGGACGTTAGAGGATTTCAAAGCTGCGATCGCCAAGACTCCGGATAAAGTTCACACCTTGGGCATGGTACACTCCGCCTCCATGCACAACCTGCTGTTCCGCTACTGGCTGGCCGCCGGCGGCATCGACCCCGACCTCGACGTGGGCTTGACCGTGATTCCGCCTCCGCAGATGGTATCGAATTTAAAAGCAGGCAACATTGACGGCTACTGCTCGGGCGACCCCTGGAACTCCCACGCAGTCAACAGCGGTACGGGTTTTGTCATGGCGCGTTCCCTCGATATTCTGCCCGGACACATCGAAAAAGTTCTCGGTGTTACCGAAGATTGGGCTCAGAAATATCCTCAAACTCACCTCGCCCTCGTCAAAGCGCTTCTGGAAGCCTGCGACTACTGCGACGACCGCCGCAACCGCGAAGAAGTCCTAGAGTTGATTAGCCAAGGACAATACATCGGTGCCGATCCGAAAGACATCCGTCCGGGGTTCATCGACCCGTACAACTCCGGTACGGAGGCAGAACCTGAAATGCTCTACAACTTCAACCAGTTCTACGTTGACAAAACCAATTGTCCAGACCGCCTAGAAATGGTGTGGGTGATGGCGCAGATGGCTCGCTGGGGACTGATTCCGTTCCCGAAAAACTGGGTGGAAGTGGTCGATCGAGTTTTGCGGCCCGATGTTTTCGGTCAAGCCGTGCGCGAATTGGGTTTGCCGGATATTTCCAGAGATCGCCGGACGATCGAGCTATTTGACGGCACTGTGTTTAATCTAGACGACCCGATCGACTATCTCCACAATGTCAAAATCAAGCGCGGCGTCCGCATTGAAGAAATCTTAATTGAACAAATAGGCAGTCAGTGTTCCATCAAACTGCCAGCATAACCAGCAAATAGGAACAGGGAATGAGGAGCAAGAAATCAGGAAACAAGACTCCACATTTCCCGCTTCCTAACTCCCTAATTTCAAATTCTCAATCCAAAGTTGTCATGTCTAATTCCTCAACCCAAAATCCCAATACTGAAAATATGCAAACTCTCAAAAGCCCCCAAACAACCAAAATTCAAACGGAGAAGCCAGACTTTCTTACGATTAAAGACGTATCGAAAGTCTACGAAACTCCTAAAGGCCCTTACGTCGTTCTCGACGGTGTAAACCTGACTATTAATGAAGGCGAATTTATTTGTTTGATCGGTCACTCGGGCTGTGGCAAATCAACTTTGCTGAATATGATTGCGGGATTCAACGGGCCGACAAACGGAGAAGTTGCCCTGCAAGGTTCGCAGATTACTGAACCAGGCCCCGATCGCATGGTGGTGTTTCAAAACTACTCGCTTTTGCCGTGGCTGACTGCTACGGAAAACATTCACCTCGGCGTTGAAAATGTCTACCCGAACAAGTCCGCCGAGGAACACAATACGATCGTCAAGGAACACTTGGAATTAGTGGGGCTGACGGAAGCTTGTAACAAAAGACCGGGCCAATTGTCCGGGGGGATGAAACAGCGGGTGGCGATCGCCCGAGCTCTGGCAACTCAACCCAAACTCTTGATTTTAGACGAACCTTTCGGCGCTCTAGACCCAATTACGCGGGAAGAGTTGCAGGAAGAATTGCTGAAAATTTGGCGGCAGCACAAAATTACCGTCATTATGATTACTCACGATATTGATGAAGCTTTGTTTTTGGCCGATCGCATCGTGATGATGACCAACGGGCCTGCTGCTTCCATCGGCGAAGATATGCACATTCCGTTCAGCCGTCCCCGCAACCGGGCGCGGATTATGGAAGACCCGAAATACTACGAACTTCGCAACTTTGCTTTGGAGTTCCTGTTTTCTCGCTACGCGCACCACGAAGAGGATGAAGCAACGGACTCGGAGACAGAAGCCACCGCGCTACCGATGCCATTACCTGCTAGCAAAAAGCCTGCGTTTGCGGAGACTGCTAACAAGCCGATCGCACCTGCACCTTTTGTGTCTCACGCTGCTGCCGAACCCCCAGAAGTTTCGCCGATCAAACGCGGCATCCTGGCAGCCTCGTGGTTCGTAGCAATGGTTACTTTAGCAGCCGTCAATATGTCTGGTGTTTCCAACCAGCTAAAGCAAGCGAAACTAACAGAAACTGCACCTCCAGCGGCGACTGCGGCGGCGGTTGTGAGTTCTCCCCCCAGCCCGGAAATTGCAGCAAGTTCGATCGCACCAACTGCTAGCCCTGCACCCATCGCTGCTGCTGCCAGTCCTGCACCCATCGCTGCTGCCAGCCCTGCGCCCATCGCTGCTGCAGCTAGCCCTGCACCCATCGCTGCTGCCGCCGCGACGGCTGCCTCGCCCAATGCAGCAACCAGTGCCACATCAGAGATTTCTGACCAAGCCGAACTCGATGCGATCGGACAGCAGTTGTATGCACAAATCGACAAAAATTGGAGAACAACTCCGACATTTACCGAAAGTTTGACTTATCGGGTCAAAGTAAAAGAAAACGGCGATATCCTACAGTTCGATCCGACAAATAAAGCAGCTAAAGATTTCGTCAAAGAAACTCCTTTGCCGGTTTTGCAAACTCCTCCCGGTGCCACAGCAGGCGCTGAAAAAACTGCTGAATTCCAAGTAACTTTTAGCCCCACCAACGGTGGCGTATTTGAAGTTAAATCAGGGAAGTAGGGAATATAATACTCCTGCACTAAATCTCTAATTGCTATCAACAACTAGGTCAAAAGTAGTATCGGCGCGCTGTTCGATCCCTGCAAAAATTCCTCCTAGCCCCCCATCCTTGGGGTGACAAGATTTAGGTCAGGAGTCCCTCTATTTGAGAGGAATCTAGGCGCAGCGAGAAGCTGGCTACAACCCAGATCGATCGCGAATTTTAGTAAGAGATCGGTTAATTTTAAATCAGGGTATTGTCCGTTGTTGTAAAGCATTTTTGCGGTAATTTAGTAACTATTGATACATTATTTGCAGGAGCTCTCAGTTCCGACTATAATGACGAATTACCAATTACCCATTAGCTTTCAAAAATTAGCATCTAAAATCACCAGATGGAAACTATAAAAACTCTTTGCCCTTACTGCGGTGTAGGTTGCGGTCTAGAAGTTGTTGCCGACAAAAAACAAAATTGGAAAGTGCGGGGCGATCGCAATCACCCATCGAGTCAGGGCATGGTTTGTATTAAGGGAGCAACCGTAGCAGAGTCGATTCGGAGCGATCGGCTACTTTATCCGATGATGCGAGATGCTCTCGACCAACCATTCCGCCGCGCTAGCTGGGACGAAGCTCTCGATGCAATTGTTAACCGCATCCAAACAGTTCGCAGCACCAGCGGCCCCGATGCTTTGTGCGTTTACGGTTCGGGTCAATTCGCTACAGAAGATTATTATATTGCCCAGAAACTAATGAAAGGTTGTCTGGGTACTAATAATTTTGATGCTAATTCTCGCTTGTGTATGTCTTCAGCAGTTTCGGGATACGTTCAAAGTTTTGGTTCGGACGGGCCGCCTTGCTGTTACGACGATTTAGAATTAACAGATTGCGCTTTTATTATCGGCAGCAATACAGCGGAATGCCATCCGATTGTATTCAATCGATTAGCAAAATACCACAAAAAAAATCCAAATGTTAAGATGATTGTGGTAGATCCGAGGCGGACTCCGACTGCTGAAGCGGCGGATTTGCACTTAGCAATTAAACCGGGTACGGATATAGATTTGCTTAACGGAATTGCATATTTGCTGCTGCGCAGGCAAGCAATAGATCCTGAGTTTATTCAAGAATGCACGGCGAATTTTTCAGCTTTTGCTGAGGTTATTAGCAGCTACACGCCGGAGTTTGTAGCCTCGCGCTGCGGGATTACTGTCAGCGAGTTAGAAACGGCGGCAAACTACTGGGAACAGTCACAGCGGGTTTTGTCGCTGTGGTCGATGGGAATCAACCAGTCCTCCGAAGGCACGGCAAAGGTGCGATCGCTGATTAATTTGCATTTGATGACCGGTCAAATCGGCAAACCGGGATGCGGCCCGTTTTCCCTCACCGGCCAGCCAAACGCCATGGGAGGGCGGGAAGCCGGAGGACTGTCTCACTTATTGCCGGGATATCGGTTTGTGAAAAATGACCAACACAGAACCCAAGTCGAGGAGTTTTGGGGAATCGCACCGGGAAGCATTTCCCCGAATCCGGGCCGCACAGCTTGGGACATGATTGTGGGCTTGGAAACTGGCGATGTCGAGTTGCTGTGGATTGCAGCTACTAATCCGGTGGTGAGTATGCCGGATTTGGAACGCACTAAAGCCGCTTTGCTGCGATCGCCCTTTACTATTTATCAAGAAGCTTACTATCCCACTGAAACCTCCGCCTACGCTCACATCCTGCTGCCGGCAACGCAGTGGAGCGAAAAAACTGGGGTGATGACGAATTCCGAACGCCGCGTTACCTTTTGTCCCGGTTTCGACACTCCCTCCGGGGAAGCCCGCGACGACTGGAGCATTTTCGCCGAGGTGGGACGGCGGTTGGGTTTTGCCGAACACTTTGCTTTCGAGAACAGTGGGGAGGTTTTTAAAGAGTACGCGCAGTTGACGCGGGGTCAGCCTTGCGACATGACCGGACTCAGCCACGAATACATCCGCCAAGAAGGGCCGCAGCAGTGGCCTTGCCGGGAAAACGAGCCTGTGCATCCAGCGAACGAAGCGAAACGGCTGTATACTGACAGGCGTTTTCACACTCCTGACGCGCGGGCGAGATTTTCGGCCTATCACTCCCGGGGACTGGCAGAACCTCCCGATCCGAATTATCCGTTTGTGTTGACGACAGGGAGACTTTACGGACACTGGCACACGATGACGCGGACGGGTAGAACAGAAAAAATTAATCAATTGCACCCCGATCCGTTTTTGGAAATTCACCCGCGCGATGCTGCCAAATTGCAGATTAAGGAGGGGGATTTGCTGGAAGTTCGATCGCGCCGCGGCAAGGGGCAGTTTCCGGCAAAAGTCACCAAGGCGATCGCCCCGGGTACGCTATTTGTACCGATGCACTGGGGTTCTCTGTGGGCCGAAGGTGCTGAAGCTAATGCCATGACTCATTCTGCAAGCTGTCCAGATTCCAAACAGCCCGAGTTAAAAGCTTGTGCGGTGCAGTTGGTACTGGTTGGGGCAGAAACTGCTGCAGAAGGTGTCGCAGAAGTTTCCGCAGAAGTTGGGGAATTTAATTGGGCAAAATCCACCCTCGCCGTCACTTCTTGAGCTGCCCTCCAACTATGGGATGTTACAACTCACCGAATAACGAGCGGGAAGCCCCTGGCGATCGACATGGGGATGAACGCGGTTGACGTTCGGCGCTGAGTCGAACGATTTGAGATTTACTCCACAGAGGAATTTGGGAGCTTGAACAAGAGTCTAAAATTACGATCTCTCGACGACTCCTGTCGTTCGCAAGTATCCGTTTTTAGGGTAACAACCTCTCTCGATCGAACAATTTTGATCCCGGACGCACCCTACACATAAATCTCAAATCCTCAATCCCAAATCTAAAACCTAAAATCGTTATGCCATTACCCAGCCTACAAGCTGCGTTTCCCCGGCAGAGCCCGGGAACAAGGAAAATTAAATTTATTTATTCTAAATTTTTCCTTCTTGATGGGGGGTTTTTCCTTCGGGAGAATGTCTTATGGCGAATGCCTTCTGCTTTCTTTTTAATTAATCGAGTCAGACAATTGCAGTTTGCACCTATAGGTGCTATGATGTTTTTACAAGGCTTTATTTTCGGCAGTACAGTTCGTTCTATCGGCGTTCCTCCGGATTTAAATCTCTACACCCTCTGATTCTGGAGAATGTTCAATGTCAATCTATGTCGGCAATTTATCCTACGAAGTAACGCAGGAGCACCTCAGCCAAACTTTTGGAGAGTACGGAACAGTAAAGCGCATTCAATTGCCTGCTGACCGCGAAACAGGCCGGATGCGTGGCTTCGCTTTCGTAGAAATGTCTACTGAAGCCGAAGAAACCGCAGCCATTGAGGCTCTTGACGGTGCTGAGTGGATGGGTCGCGACCTCAAGGTCAATAAGGCAAAACCCCGCGAAGAACGTGGTTCTTCTAACAGCGGTAACTGGGGCAACAACGATCGCGGTGGCAATTCTCGTCGCTACTAAACCACCCGAGCTAAATTTTTAGCTATCTTATATATTGCGTCGGAGCAAGCTGGGAGTCAACAATCATTCTCTGTTGAGAATAGATAGTGAGTTCAGTGGTCGCACCGCGCCTTAGAATCCTCAAAATATTGCTAGACAATAGTTTGAGGCTTTTTTATGGCAAAAATTATGAATCAGGAGTTCGATCGCGTGCGATCGATTCCTAGCTGACATGAAAAACTATAAAATATAACAGGCAGAGAGAGCTGCCTTCCGCAACGCCCGGGTGGTACAGTGAAACCAGGTAATCCCACAGTTTTTCGCTTGCAAAGTGTACCGAACAATGACAGAATCATCAAGAAAGATGACTAAATCACGGGTATGCTGAAAAAAATATTTAGGCAAATTTCCAAGTCAAGCAGTGATGAAAATTTTCTGCATTTTACAGAAAGTGTAGAGGTAATAATATCGAAAATTTTATCACTGGCGATGATTTTGGTAATTCTCGTCAGCGTTTGCGATTTGCTGATTTTTTTAGCAAAAGAATTGGTAAACCACACTGATACTTTGTTAAAAGACACGTTGTTTGTCATATTTGGGTTGTTTTTAAATGTTTTAATTGCTCTGGAAATCTTGGAAAATATTACAGCTTATCTGAAAAAGCACGTAATTCAAGTAGAGCTAGTTATTGTAACTTCTTTGATAGCAGTATCTCGAAAAATCATCATTCTTGACCTAGAAAAGAAAACAGCAGCCGACTTGATTGGTTTGGCGATTGCAATTTTCGCGCTTTCAATCAGTTACTTGATAGTGCGGCACACCAATAAAGAAAAAGATTAATATCGGGAATTAGGAACCGCCTCGCCGAAGTAGGGGAATTTTTTAATAACTAATATCATGTCCGGTCGAGCGACCGGATATGATATTATTCCAATAAACCAGGAGGAGGCACAATTTCAATTCGGCCTTGTTCTAAGTCAACAACTGGCACAATCTCTTCCACAAAAGGAATCAAAATTTTTGTTGATTTAGGCTCTTTAACGCGAATTTTCCGTGGTTTGCGGGTATTTCTGGGGTCAGCGTTTGCTTTAGGAGTTTCAGGCTGTTTTGGCTTTTCTAATTCTGCGACAACAGTTTCCGGCGGCGTTAGATTCGTTTCAACTTCTAAAAGGTCGTTACCGGCGGGAATAATATCACTTACCTTGCCTAAGATTTCCCCGGTTAACTGGTTAATAACTTCCATCCCGATCAAATCTTGGACGTAAAACTCATCAGATTCGAGGTAAGGTCGATCGGTCTTTTCAACAAACAACTTACAGCCCCGCAGCGCCTCAGCACTATCGCGGTCTTCCACACCCTCTACCTCTACAGCGTACAGCCCTTTGCCCGGAATGTAGCGACCGCCCAAAAACTCGATCGGTTCCGGTTCACTTTTGTTAGGGCGCAAAATCCACCGCTTCCCGGGTTCGATAAACCTTTCCGGGAAATCCGAATCGGGATAGACTCGCACTTCCCCGTCCAAACCTTGAGCTGCTACAATTTTACCGATTTCTATCCACTCAGACATAGATTATATCACTCAAATTGCTAGTAATTGATAATGGGAATTTGGTGTTTGGAATTGGGAATCCGCAATGGGGAATTGGAAATTGGCAACTGAAAAATGTTGAATTATTTTTATTCCTTCTTCCCTCGGATCTTCTCCCTCTTCCTTCTTCCTTCTTCCCTCTTCCTTCTTCCTTCTTTACACCAATCCCGTCCTCAGCGCTACAACTGCTGCTTGCACGCGGTCATCCACTGCTAACTTATTCATAATACCGCGAACATGAGTTTTAATAGTATTTGGACTCAAGTAAAGCGCCGCTGCAATTTCGGGATTGCTGTTACCTTCCACCATTAATTTTAACACCTCCAATTCCCGCTGCGACAACTGACCAAAAGTAGTTGTAGAGGCAGGTATCGGGGGTTTGAGGTGTTCGATGACAGTCCGGGCAATTTGAGGGTCAAGATATGTCGCCCCCTCTGCTGCGGCTGCAATCGCTGCTAACAGCCTGTCTACGGAAGCACCTTTAATGCAATAAGCATCAGCCCCGCTAGAAAGGGCAGCAATAATTTCAGTTTCTGCCGTGTGAGAAGTTAACATTACTACTCGAACTTCTGGCAGTTGTGCTTTAATTTGCTGCGTCGCTGCTATGCCGTCCAGCCGAGGCAAACCGATATCCATTACAATAATATCAGGTTTGAGTTTCAGTGCGGCTGCTACGCCTAAATAACCGTCTTCTGCCTGTCCTACTATTTCTATTTCTGGGGAATCGGCTAAAACTTGCTCTAATCCCAGTTGCATCATCGGGTCATCTTCAACAATTAAAATTTTCATAATACGAAGGAAGAAGGAAGAAGGAAGAAGGAAGAAGTAAGAAGGAAGAAGGAAGAGGGAAGAAGGAAGAAGGAAGAAGGAAGAAGGAAGAGGGATTACTTAGTTGTTAATATTTTACATGAAATTATACCGAACCAATAACTAACCAATAACAACTAACTAATGACTAACTTTTAAAACTTCAACGAATTCGCCGGGCCAAATCCAGGTTTCCGATGCGGGCAAAACTGCTAAACCACTCGTATTTGCAAGGTTAATTAAATTCGCTGAATTTTGGCTGCCGCTAGCAGGTTCAAATTCCCAGACTCCGGCAACTAAATGCAGTTTACCCCAAACATAAGTTTCGCGCCGACCGTGCGATCGCAATTCAGCCTGACACCGAACCCGGACAAACTCGGGCCCCCAAGCATCCTCGCCAAGCCCAGAAATTTTTCTCAAAGCAGGCACAACAAACCGCCAACAGCAGACTAAAGCCGAAACAGGATTTCCCGGCAAACCAAAATAGAGACAATCCGAACTCAAACTCGGCGAATCATCATTTTTTTTACCTCGTTTAAATGCAGCAACAGTTAAAGGTTTGCCCGGCTTAATCGCCACAGAACTAATGTGAACTTTTCCTCCTAAATCGGCCAAAATTTTCTCGACATAATCGTAGTCTCCTACCGAGACGCCGCCCGTAGAAAGAACCACATCTGCTGTCGCAACAGCGCGGGATATCGCCTTATTTAACGCATCTTCATTATCAGGAACAATCCCCAATCGAATCGGTTCAAATCCCATTTGGGCCAACAAAACTGTCAAAGCATACTGATTCGAGTCTACCAGTTTCCCCGGTGCCAAAGGTTCGTCGGGCGATACCAATTCGTCACCAGTAGAAAAAATTGCCACCCGCAGCCGCCGATAAACGGGAACTTGAATGCACTGTGCAGTTGCTAACACCGCCATTTCTGGGGCATTGATAACTGTACCGGGAGTTAGCAAAGTTGTTCCTGCTTGATAAAAAGCGCCTTTGTGCCTGACAAATGCTTGCGGTTTTTCAGGAGAAACTAAGATAAAAATGCGATCGCCCTCTCGCCTCGTTTCTTCCTGCATTACCACCGTATCAGCACCGGCTGGCATCACAGCGCCCGTAAAAATTCGCGCCGCTTGCCCCGATTGTACAGTATGTTGAGGCTGATATCCCGCTGGAATGTCTTCAACTATATCAAGTGCGATCGGTTTTTCGGCGCTGCAATTTTCCACATCAGCAAACCGCACCGCATACCCATCCATTGCGGAATTATCCCAATAAGGAAAATCGAGGGAACCGGTGACGGGTGCAGCCAAAATGCGCCCCGATGCTGCCAGCAAGTCTACAGTTTCTACATCCCGCTGACTGTCGAGGGGTTGGGCCAAATTTAGAACGATCGATTCTGCTTCTTTCACTGACAGCATGACTGTCTCCTTGTTTTGATAACACTCCTGATTAACTTTAGCAAAATCTCCATAGATATTGGTGATATAATTTTTTTTATATTTGGGCAGTAAACCTAATTTTTGATATAAATTGCTTATGACTATTTCTCGCTTGGTTGTTCAACTCAATTGTTTATCCTTATTCCTAGTAGCGCTGCTGATACTTTTAACTCAACTTTCCGGCTTAAAAGTCAGCGATTTATTCTTTCATCCTTATTTTTCCCCCAATCCCACTGTCGCCTTGTTAACTCGGATTTTCCAGATTTTATGCTCTGTACCAGTCATTGTTTGTACTTTCACCTATGGATTAGCTAAAAATATTCAACCGCGCCATATTGAAAATCGTTTTATTTTATTTTCCGCTCTTTTAACAGGTGGATTTATGCTCAATGAAATTTACAGGATTCATATATATATGATAGCATTAGGAATTCCCAAGCTAGGAGTAAGTCTTTTATACGCCGTTGTTTTGTCCTCGTACGGATGGTTTTTTCGGCGAGAACTACAGTTTACTCCCTACCAAATACTGTTAGCTGGTTTGGGCTTGTTGTTTTTTGCGATCGGCGTTGATGCACTCAATTTTAAAAGCAAGATAATTTCCAGCTTGCTGGAAGGAGTACCTAAATTGTTTAGCGAAATCAACATTGCGTTTTATTATTGGTATGTCTGTAAGTGTTTTATCCAAAAAGCATTTTATCAAACTATTAATAGCTAGTTAGAAGTAGGTGATATAATGAGCAAAAGTGCATAAAAATATTCTTAGAGTCCTCTTGCCCCATCAATAATATTTACAGCATCTGCATCGATCGGCATTGCTCCGCATTCATATACATTATTTGGCTTAAAAATTCCCACGCATCCTGATAAAATACCATGATAGCAGTTACCATCAACTTCAACTCGATCGCCCAAATAACCGATGACCAATTTTATCAACTATGTCGCGAAAACCCCGATGTCAAATTTGAACGCAACGCCAAAGGAGAAATAATCATCATGCCACCCACAGGAGGAGAAACCGGAAGTTATAATTTTGAAATAGCTACTGATTTTGGAATTTGGAACAGACAAAGTAAACTGGGAATTTGTTTCGATTCTTCAACTTGCTTCAAACTGCCAAGCGGTGCCAATCGTTCTCCCGATGTCTCTTGGATTGAAAAATCAAGATGGGATGCTCTCACTCCCGAACAAAAACAAAAATTTCCTCCCATTGCCCCGGATTTTGTCTTAGAGCTAATGTCGCCCACCGATAGCCTAAAAGACTCTCAAGACAAAATGGAAGAATACATGAATAGCCAAGTAAAACTAGGCTGGTTAATTAACCGCAAAACGCGCCAAGTTGAAATTTATCGCCAAGGACAAGAGAAAGAAGTTTTGGAATGTCCCACAGAACTATCAGGAGAAGATATTTTGCCCGGTTTCGTGCTAAACTTGAAAACACTCTGGTAATAACGAGACATCTTCCATCTATCAGCGTTTATTTACGTTTATCGGCGGTTAAAAAAAAATTATGGAAACTAATACAGAAACGACTGCAACCACTGGCTTAACAGCGGAACAACACAAACAGAAAATGCAGCGCCGCCAAGAAGTGCAATCACAGCGAATCGCTAACTCCTCAAAAGAAAAAGGTTTAATTATAGTCAATACCGGTAACGGCAAAGGCAAAACTACAGCCGCTTTGGGAATGGTTGTGCGATCGCTCGGTCACGGATACCGCGTCGCCATAGTACAATTTATCAAAGGCGCGTGGGAACCCGCTGAGAAAGCCGTTTTTCAACTGTGGGAAAAACAGCTAGAATTTCATGCAATGGGAGAAGGTTTTACCTGGGACACGCAAGACCGCGATCGAGATATCGAAACAGCTCAAAAAGCCTGGGAAAAATCCCTAACTTTTATCTGCAATCCCGAATTTAAATTAGTTCTTCTAGATGAAGTAAATATAGCATTAAAACTAGGTTATTTGCAAGTTGAGCAAGTGCTCTCCGGGTTAGACCAAAAACCAGAAGAAACGCACATTATTTTAACAGGCAGAGGCGCCCCGCCAGCGCTAATCGAACGGGCAGACTTGGTGACAGAAATGATATTAGTTAAGCATCCATTTCGAGAACAAGGCATTAAAGCTCAACCAGGTATTGAGTATTAATGTTGTTTGTAGTCAAGACTTTTTCCCCAATCTCAAATTTAAAATGGATCTATGCTGGCAACGTTAAAGTAAAAGTTGACCCCTTGCCAAACTCGCTATTCACCGTAATTTCTCCGCCCAGCATCTGAGAGTATTTCTGCGCTATTGCCAAACCCAAACCCGTACCTCCGTACTTGCGGGTAGTCGAAGCATCAGCCTGTGTAAAAGGTTGAAATAACTTTTGTAGCTGTTCGGGAGTCATCCCAATCCCTGTATCAGTACACTTAAAAATTAACCTTTCAGAATCCCAATCATTCTCGTCATTTTTAATTCTTTCAACGCTGAGTTTAATTGTCCCTTTATGAGTAAACTTAGCTGCATTGCTGAGCAAATTAAACAAAATTTGAGTAAACTTAATTTTATCGGAATACAATTCGCCAATATTATTAGAACACTCAACATTCAGGCGATTGGTGTTTCGCAAAAAAAGCGGTTCAACAGTTTTCGCTACATCTTGAACTGCCTCCGACACGTCAAAAGTCTCTAATTCAAGTTCCGCGTGACCGGCTTCAATCTTCGACAAGTCCAGAATATCATTAATTAATGTTAGTAAAAGCTGGCCTGCATTGTGAATTCTCTCCAAATCCGACACAAAAACTTCTTCGCCCAAATCTAAAGCCTCTTCTTGCAGAATCTCGCTGTAACCGATAATCGCATTCAGAGGAGTTCGCAGTTCGTGGCTCATGTTAGCCAAAAACTGACTTTTAGCCAAACTAGCGGCTTCTGCGGCTTCCTTTGCCTTGTAGAGTTCTGCCTCGGCTTGCAAGCGGTCGGTCACGTCGTGAGCCAGCACTAATTCAGCATTTCTGCTATCAAATAGCAGGGTATAAGAAGTAATTTGTACATCAATAATTGTTCCGTTTTTTTTCTGGTGCTGCCACACACCGGCAAAATCAATACCGGCATCTACTTGTTGGGATATATTTTCTAGCAATCTCGGCAACTCTTGGGGGGGACGAATGTCCGTAACGGTCATGTTGAGAAATTCGTCGCGAGTGTAGCCGTAGTGTTGGACAGCAGCCTGATTGACGGCTATAAATTCCAGAGTTTCTAAATCGTAAACCCACATCGGATGGGGGTTATTTTTAAACAAAAGTCTGTAGCGTTCTTCCGAGGCTCGCAGTTCGGCTTCGGCTTGTTTGCGCTCGGTAATGTCGCGGACAACAGTGCAAATAATCTCGCGGCCACCGTAGGAAATCACGCTGGCGCTTACTTCCACGTCCACGCAGGAACCGTCTCGGCGGCGGTAGAGAACTTCCCCAATTCGGAATTTTTTGTCCGCCACCAGCAAGTCGATATTGCTGTCAATTATGTCTTTAGAGTAAGCGATGATATCGTAAATAGTTAGTTGCGAAATCGCATCAAGACTGTAATCGAGCAAGTTTCTAAACGCTGTATTGGCTTCCAAAAGGCGTTTGGTTTGAGCGTCCCACAAGAAAATGCAATCTGTAGCTTGCTCGACTACCGCTTGGTAGCGAGCTTTTTCCTCAAGTTGTTCGCTTTCGGCGATCGCGAGGGCCGAAAGCATTCCGTTGATAGTATGGGCAAGGTCTGACAACTCGTCTTCGCCCGTCACCGGCAGCCGCACCGAGAGGTCTTGGCTGCTGCTGACGCGGTTGACTGCTTTCGCCAAACCGGTCAACCGAGATAGTACCAGATGCTCTAGCAGCAGCAGAGTGCAGCCGATCAACCCAACTCCCGCTAACCCTACAGATATCAGCAGGTACAGCAAACTGATCTGACCTTGCCGGTATATTTCTCTGGGGATATCAACCCGCAATAGCAGCGCAGGTTGGTTGTAAATATCGCGGATCAGAGCGTAACCCGCGATCGACTCTTCGCTTAAAGGACGCACCAAAATCGGTTTTTTTTCCGACAGTTTCTCCCGCGCTTTCTGAAAGTCTGCAGGCAACCGAGCCTCATTAACGCTGTGTACGATCAGCGGCAAGCGAGTAATTTTAGAAACCTTCGCAATGCCCGCAGCATCTAAATTGCGCCCGAATACCAGCGTGCCTCGGATCGGGCCGGTGCTTTTAGTCGTGAGAATTGGTCGGGAAGTAATCAGTATCGGCCCTGACGGTAGCAGCAGGATACCAGCAAGGCTGCTTTTGGCGTTGGGGTGCTTCAACAACAGCGGGTCACTGAGAGAAATGCGCCGTTTTAATGCTTCTGGAACAGGCGTTAGTTTCAGCTTTTGGCTGTCTAAACCCGTACCGTAAACTATTTTGCCAGAAGTATTGACAAATACGGCTATATTAACTCTTATATTAGCCAGCCCTTCTGGAATTAAATTGGAGGCAATGAATCCTGAGTTGCGGTTTTGCATGAAAGTGTAGGTGTCGTCCCAGGACGACCAGTCGGCAAAGCGCGAGTTGAAGTCGTCGGCAGTTTGCCCGAACACGCTGAGAACTCCCCTGACAACCTGTGTGGCTTCTTGTTCCTCTGCTTTGACCAGGCTGCCCAAGAGGATGCTTGATGAGGCGACATACAGAATGCCTGTCAGTCCAGCGATGGTAATGCCAACTATCGATAGTGTTTTCCGACGCAGTTTCATCTTGCTCTGTGTGTGGTGTCCGTCCGAAATTCTCAACTCAGGAGCAATTTTACTACTGTTTCCTGAACCCTGACTGGTGGCGCAGCGCGTGTTTCCTACTTTTCCCACACCTGCTGTTTGTGAGCTTCCTGGCAAATACCCAAGATGCGCCGATCGTTCTCGCTGATGGTGGAAATTGGGTAATACTGTTGCAGGTTTACGGAGTAGGGAGAGCGACTACCGTCGTAACTGTCCACTACTGTTAAATTTAACTGAGTTCGATCGCTTGTGCCGTAAAAACAGTAAAAAGCAGACCGAGGCAGGTAAAAAGCGCCGACTACTTTACTCTGCCGCATTTCAAATACAAAATATTCTTTGTTAATTTCATCTGGCTTGCTCGACTGGCCGTAGAGGTAAACGCCCTCTGCTAAACCTGTGCTAGCTGTATCTGGCGCAGGATTTGGGGGAGATTGCGACCTTAAAACGCCGGATTTGATGTCCGATTCCTGTGTCCGGCGTGTGGGGAATGCAATGCTGAAATTACCGGGCGAGAGAGCAAGCGAGAGAGCGATCGCGATCGCGATCGCGATCGCTTTTAAACTTCCTGTCAATATCAAATAAGTCAAAACCACTCCAGACCCCAAAATTTAAAATACCTGGTTCCAAGCGCCTCTTGTACCAGTTTCACAAAGATTGTAGAGAAACCGGGTATTTGGCTTAATGTTGGCTATTAACTTGAAGGAACGATCGCCCGCCCGGTTCCTGAACTTAAATCTAAGATTAGTTTTGATAAATTTTGCGCCGGATCGGGGCGGGCGATCGGCCCATCAAATAATACTATTTTAGATTTTAAATTTTAGATTAAAGAATTCAATAATTTGGCGTGACCTATTCCATCAGGGTTTGGATCGCGGGTCTACAGTTGCATTCTTTTTAAAAAATGGTATAAACTCGCATCTTGCACCATTGTTAATAAGCCTTGTACGGGCGGGCTAGAATATCGCATTCCACAAGAAAGTTTAGTCTTGGCTTCACAAGCCCGAAAGCCTGTTAAGCGAGAATTGTGCAAGATGTGAGTAGAAAAGTATGCTTCTCAGCAGCGCCAACACGAAAAAAAAAGTTGAGATTTTCCCAAAATCTCAACTTTTTTAGTGACTAACTAGCCAAGTATTCTCGGACTTGAGATTGGCGACGCCGCAAGTGGGCGAGGGCTTGATGTTCTAGCTGCCGCACCCGTTCCCGGCTGAGATTGAGCCGTTCCCCGACTTTCGCCAGCGACATTTCGGTGCCGTCTTCCAAACCGAAGCGGAGAATTATTACATCTCGCTGCTGGGGGGTAAGTTCTGATATCAAAGTATCGAGGTCTTGCCGCAGCAATTCCGAGGTAATGTAGTTGTCTGGAGATGCCGTTTCGTCTTCTAAGAGTTCTTGCAATTCGGTATCTTGATTGTCTCCTACCCGCAAGTCCAAAGAAACTGGATGTCTGGCCATCAGCAGGTATTCCCGAATTTGGGAAGGGTGCAGTTCCAAGGCGGCGGCAATTTCTGCAGGGGAGGGAGACCGACCCAACTGCTGCGTGAGTTCCCGCTGCACCTTTTTGATTTTGTTGAGTTTTTCGGTGATGTGAATTGGCAATCGAATTGTGCGGGCGTGTTGGGCGATCGCGCGGGTAATTGCTTGCCGAATCCACCAGTAGGCATAAGTAGAAAATTTGTATCCCCGCATCGGGTCAAATTTTTCGACTCCTCGTTCTAAACCGAGGGTGCCTTCTTGAATTAAATCCAAGAATTCCATATTGCGTTTCTGGTATTTTTTGGCGATCGCCACTACTAGCCGCAAATTCGCTTCAATCATCTTTTGCTTGGCGCGCCGGCCTAACTGCAATATCCGGTTCAGTTCAGCTTCGGTCAACTCCATTTCGGCAGCCCACTCTTGATTCGTCAGATCCCGCTGCCATTCTTTAGCAAGTGCTTGTTTTGCTTCGATTAATTTCATCATTTGCTGCACCTGCTTCCCGAAAACAATTTCTTCTTCTCGGGTTAGAAGAGGTACGCGACCGATCTCGTGCAGATAGGTACGAACCGTATCCGTTGAGGAGTATGGCCGGCTGCCCATGCGATCGGCTTTCACTGTTTTGTTTTTGGGGGTTGTGGTGGACATGGGTGAGTATTGCACTCCTTGTAACAACAGATAAAAAGTTGGTGATACCCTGTCCCACTTTTGCAAGTGGGATAAAGACTGCGACAGGGGGGATGTTTCCCCTCCTGTTTATCGGTGACGATCGGTAGAAGCTTGTTGTTTGGGATTACTTTTGTGCTTGATTTTCCAGTAATCCCCGTCGATTTTCGGTAGCTCGCTAGCTTCAACAGCTAGTTCAAGGCGAAGTGAAGCAAGACTTTAGTTTTCTCAATATTATTCCCATTTTTGAGGATCGTAAAGGGTAAAAACCTCTGTCTTAAGGTCAAGATTCTACATTTTTCCTTAAGGTTTTGAATTCCCTGTTCGTTTTAACTGCAACTCAACTTCACAATACTCATGCAAACAGACTCATGCAATTCGAGGGCTTTTTTTTTGCTCTCTGTTCCATCATCGCTTGAAATTTTCTCGCTGCCTAGATGCTGGGATGCGAGATAACCGAACTCGATCACCGTATTAGCTACGACTTACGCTTTAAAATATATATTGACATTTTTCTTAGAATATGCTATTGCAACTCGGCTGTGAGTAAGTAAAGGTGTATAAAGGCTGGCTGTTGGGCTGTTTAAGTTGAATTGTGCCGCGAGGCTCAACCAGATTTAAGCTTAGGCAAATTTTTTGAAGGTAGGGATGAGGGGTGAGGGGGTGAAAGGGGAAAAGCTTCTGGGTGAAAGCTGGGGGCTAATTTGTTTGACGTTGGATGCACTTTTTCCTTTATAACTAAGGCAAAAATCAGGTATTTCCGTCATTGCCAGCGATCGCCAATTTTTCGCAAGGATTAATTTACAGTAACATTGGCCTAATTTCTGTAATTAATCTAGCAGTTGTCAATCTAAAATCCCAAATCCATTTTAGCAGCTTCTGCCTCGGCAAATACTTGTTCATCGGGCATTTCTTGCCAGTCAATATCCCCAATTTCTCTGTAGAATTGCTCGTCATAGGGGCGAGTTTGCACGACTACGGGCATGGGTACGGCGTGCCCCAAAACTAATGCTTGCTGTTTGGAGTCGAGTTTTGCCAAAACCGATCGCAAACTCTGCCCTCCAGAAACGCCTGTAAAAATAGCATCGATGTCTTTATCATCGTTTAGCAAAGCTGTGATCCGCGTTCCGACTTGCGACATGACTTCGGCGTCGATTCCTGACGGACGCTGGTCTACAATCAACAGAGTTACAAAGTATTTTCGCATTTCTCGGGCGATCGTACCGAAAATAGTCGATCGGACGATCGCCGGATCGAGAAAGCGGTGAGCTTCTTCAATGGTAATCACCAACGGCTGCGGGCGATCGCACGGATTTTTGCTCTGCAAAAACTTCTCAGCTTTCCGCACGTAAGCTTGGTGAATGCGGCGAGTAATCACGTTTGCCGCCAACATATAGGACAGCAAATCCGAGTGCGAACCAAATTCAATTACTACATTTTTTCCACCATCCAAACACTGCAAAACTTCTGTTACATAATTTTTCGGACAGCGTTTACGAATGTATTTCAAATCATTCAGTCGCTCTAACTTCCGCTGCAAAGCCATAATCGAAGACTTATTTCCCCGCTTTTCTTCGCAAAACATTTGGATATCTTCGTTGGTCATTTCCAGCAACTTGTTGATCCAACCACTTCCCAACTCATTTCGCAAAATAATAGCATTTTCGATACTAGCTTCCGACAAATTTAACTCGCGCTGCACCAGCGCGATGTCTTCCACTTCAATTTGATCGAAACTCAAAAACAACTCTTGAGCGTCACGAACTCCCCGGCGTTTGGTGGATTCTGGATCGAGGGTATAAATCTGAATTTTATCGGGAAACAACTGCCGCAAACCTTTAACAGTGCTGAACTGTTTCCCTTCCGAAACAGCTTCCCACCCGTACTCCGAGTGCATATCAAAAATTAAATTAACAGCAGCTTGCTTGCGAATAATTCCCGATAGAAGCAAGCGAGTAAGAAAAGATTTTCCCGTTCCCGACTTGCCAAAAACTCCGTTGCTGCGTTCCACAAATCGGTCTAAATCCAAGCATACAGCAACGTCCATGTCAATCGGTTTGCCGATCGCAAAATTGCGGCGGTACGGGTCATCTTCCCAGCCAAAAACTGCCCTAAAATCGGTTTCTTTGGCATCAAACACCTGGGAAAAGTGGCTGGGAATAGTTTTAACCGGCAGCAACTCAATATCCGCACCGGTTTGTGACTCAAAAGAAGCCAAATTTCCTAAAGCCAACTTGTTCTCGCGGACTCCGCCGTTTTTCGGATCGAAAATTGCCTGCTGTTTTTCTCGTTCCGCAGTCAACATCAACATCGGCGACAGTTCGATCGTACCGTAGGTGCTGCTACCGGCTAGCACTGCTAGAAGAAAATCGTCGTTGGGATTGGGAGGATTCGATAGAATGCGAGCGCTGGAAGTTCCGAGAGACACGTCGGTGAGCATACAGAAAAAGTGCGATCGCACCCCCCGCACTACTAGAAATTTCCCCACCCTCATATCTTCCACCGAAACGTCGGCGTGCAGTCGCACTTCTAATCCCTTGCTCAGGGAACCTTGAATAACAGAGCCTAACGGTCGATCCATTTTAGATTTTAGATTTTAGATTTTAGATTTTTAATAATCGAGCAATTTTCGATGGGCGATTTTTTATTTTAGATTTTAGATTGTTAACAGTCAACTAATTACCATTCCGATTCTAGTGGCAATTCAAAAAAACTCGGACTCAGATCTATATCTGCCAAATCGGTTTCGCTCAAATAAGCATCGGTCAAAAATACCCCTTTTAAACTTGCGCCTTTGAGGTTTGTACCTTTCAGGTTAGCACCTCTGAGATTAACTCGGAATAAATGAGCATCGCTCAAGTCGGCCTCAGTTAAATCAGCTCCCTCCAAATTTACTCTCATCAAATCTGCTTTTCGGAGGTCAGCTTCGGTTAACTTAGCGCCGCTGAGGTCAGCTTTTGTCAAGTCTACACCTCTCAAGTCTGCCCCGCTCAAGTTAGCGAACAGCAAAGTAGCTCCGGTGAAATCTGTCTCCCTCAAATCGGCATCGCTTAAATTAGCGCCACTGAGGTCAGCCCTTGTTAAGTCTACACCCCGGAGGTCAGCAGAACTCAAGTTTACTTGGTGTAAAATTGCGCCGCTTAAATCGGCTCCTCTCAAATCTGTTCCCTCCAAGTTTGCACCTTTGAGGTAAGCTTTTTTTAAGCTAGCTCTGCTGAGGTCTACATTTTTGAGATTGACCGAACTTAAGTTAGAACCGCTCAAATTAGCTCCGCTTAAATCGGATCCGTTTAAGTCGGCTCCGGTTAAGTTTATCCCTTGCAGCGATACATTGGGAGCAATTAAATAAGCTCCGCCCATAGCGGGGTCAATGCCTTCTGAAAACAAAGTGTTGTTGCTATAAACAGCTTTCTCCAAAATCGTGCCGCTCAAACTGGCTTCCCTCAAGTCCGCTGCGCTGAGGTTGGCTCCTGCTAAGTTTGCCCGATCGAGTTTTGCGCCAAATAAAATAGCTTTGTATAAGTTTGTCCGCCGCAAATCGGCTCCTTTTAAATCGGCTTCGGTCAAATCTACCATAGCCAGATTTAAGCCGGGGAGCGAAGCATTGGGAGCTAGCAAAAATGCTCCCAATGCACCCGGGTCAATATCCTCGGGAAAGATAGTCCGGTTGTTGTATACGGCCTTGTCTAAAATGGCGCCTCTCAACTGACAACCGCGCAAATCGGCTCCGCTGAGGTTTGCTCTGGTTAAATTGGCTTCCTGGAGATTTGCTCCAACTAAATTAGCCTTGATCAAACTTGCTTGTTTGAGGTTGGCGCCCGTGAGTTCGGCTCCTACGAGAGTAGCTTCTCGGAGGACAGCATCGGTCAAATTGGCTCTAGTGAGGTTAGCTAAATTGAGAAATGATTCAGCTAAATCCGCCCCGCTGAGATTGGCGCCGGTAAGGTCGGCTTCTATCAGGTCTGCATACCTGAGAATAGCGTCGCTGAGGTTGGTTTCTCGGAGGTCGGTGCCTCTGAGGTTGGCTCCCCGGAGTTCTGCACCGCTGAGGTTGGTGCCTTTGAGGGCTTGTCCCCTGAGGTCGAGTCGGTGCAGAAAGTCACCAACGTTCATTTCCATGTCAATTCACCCTCTCTATTCCGATACTTTTTTCCTAACCTTTGAAATCAAGTTAGATATTCTGAAAGTACCTTTGCTGAGTTCTGGTCAAAACCATTGTAATCATCAATAGCCACAACTGTCGCATCTGGCGGATAGTGTTCTGGAATATCGTCAATGGCTACCAAGGTGAGTTTTCTGCTTGATTTGTCGCAGATACTCAAGAACTTCCTGATGTCGTAGATATTTGTGTTGGTGAATATTTTTGGGGTTGAGAAAAGGGGTGAATCCGATAATACAGATAGCGCTATCTGGTGAAAACAATGGAGGGATTACCGCGAAGGGAAATATTTCACGCCAATAATATGAAATTACTGCTCGCGCATTAGGATAGGAACGAAGGACATTTTCAAAGTGATTAAGGCAAGCTGAATTGAATTTCATTATATCTGCTTGCACTCCAGATGTTTCATGTCTTTTGTCAGGAATAAGTACACCATCAATGTTTAATAAAATTAACATTAAGTCAAAGTACTCTTGAAAAATTTAATGACTATTAATACTGCTTGATAATATAAATGTGCATTTACGAGGCTCTCTCAAATATTCGCTGCATGGACTTGTTAGACTGAAATCCACATTGTTATCCGCTGTTTTTCTTGGCTGCTGCTTTCTGAGGAAAGGAAGATGCTGGTATCAACAAGTATTGTTCTGCAATTCACAGTTTTTCTTGGCTGATGCCTTCCCCCCTGCAGGGGTAGGGGGGGTTGCCTTCTACCTTCTGCCTTCAGGGAATAGGAGCAAAACTATAAATTTTTTGAGGTTCAAGCCGATCGCAAATTCCGGTTAATTCCGACAAAAGGAATGTCTCGCGATCGAGCTGGACTTGCAGGGTTTTGAGCGGATCTGCACCGGAGGAAACCAGGAATTCTAATTTTTGCAAATCCGACCAGGTGGCTATTTCGCCGAGAATTTGACCGATCGCCTTGACGTAAGGATGGTTTGGATCTTTGTACCAATCGGGGGCTGCGAGTCCGGCTTGATCGAAGCCGAGGTGAACGATGAGGGAGCCTTCTCCGAAAAGGGCTATGCCCACCGGTCGCGCTTCTTCTTGCAGCAACAAGTGCTGGCTAGCCGCCAAATGCCGCAGTTTTTCGAGGTGTTCGTACCGACTGTGAATGGCAGAATCTTCCTCTTTTCCTTCTGCTTTCTGACTTCTACCTTCTTCCTTTGTTGCGTTCCACTGAATGGCCACTGTTACTAAATAAGTTTGCAGCAGCATATGACCGAGTTTTTCGGCTTTTGTTGCTAGATAGATCGAGTTGTAATCTGTGGCTTCAATTAGTAAGGGGACGCGATCGGCTACTTCAATTCCATAACCTTTCAAACCAGCAATTTTGCGCGGGTTGTTGGTAATCAACCGAATTTTTTTAACTCCCAAATCGTTCAGCATTTGCGCTCCGACGCCGTAGTTCCGCAAGTCGGCGGGAAATCCCAACCGTTCGTTGGCTTCTACGGTATCCAATCCCAAATCTTGCAGCGAGTATGCTTTTAGTTTATTCACCAATCCAATGCCCCGACCTTCTTGGCGCAAGTAAACGATGACGCCAGAACCGACATTTTCGATCATTTTCAGTGCCGCTTGCAGTTGCATCCGACAGTCGCAGCGCAGGGAACCCAAAGCATCGCCGGTCAGGCATTCGGAATGCACCCGCACCATCACGGGTTTGTCTTTAAATTCTGCCGGGTCGCCCTTGACAATAGCAACGTGTTCTGAATTGTCTTGGGTGTCGCGGTAGGCGTAAATCATAAACTCGCCGAATTGAGTGGGCAATTTGGCAACTGTTTCGCGGCGGACGAATCGATCGTGCTTGAGCCGGTAGCTAATTAAGTCGGCAATACTGATGATTTTGAGGTTGTGGGTTTTGCCGTACTCGATCAATTCCGGCAGCCGCGCCATCGAACCGTCGGGGTTTTGAATTTCGCAGATGACGCCGGCAGGATACAGGCCCGCGAGTCTGGCGAGGTCAACCGAGGCCTCGGTGTGACCGGCGCGTTTGAGGACGCCACCGTCGATCGCCCGCAGGGGGAAAATGTGACCGGGACGGCGCAAGTCTTGAGGTTTGGTGTCCGGGTGGATGGCTACTTGGATGGTGCGCGCCCGGTCTTCGGCGGAGATACCGGTACTGACGCCGTTGACTGCATCGATGCTGACGGTGAAGGCAGTTTGGTTGCTGTCGGTGTTTTTGCTGACCATGAGGGGCAGTTCCAGGCGATCGAGCCTTTCACCACTCAAAGCCAGACAAATCAAACCTCGCGCGTTCACGGCCATAAAATTGATGTTGTCGGGGGTGGCGAATTGGGCGGCACATATCACGTCGCCTTCGTTTTCGCGATTTTCGTCATCGACTACTACCAGGGGGCGACCTGCTTTGAGGTCTGCGAGGGCGCTGTCGATCGAGTCAAATTGAAATGATTGTGTTGAGGTGTGGTTATTGGGCACTGAGAAGTTCAAGCTATAAACAGTAATGTTATGGAAATAGAATCTATTTTTGATTGTAACCTTTTGTTTCCGACAGGGCGATTCCCAGTCCCGATGAGTTTGACAATATTTCTTAACTCATTTACTATAATTATTGCATTTTGTCAACAAAATATCTCCCTAATATTGCATGAGCTTGACTGATATCGCGAGGCTTTTAGGTAAACCGTACTTCCAAGCTCCTAATTGCTTAATTTATAACATGGACTGTTTGGAAGCATTAAAGCTGCTGCCCGATCAATTTGTAGATTTAACCGTTACCAGCCCGCCTTATAACATCGGCAAAGAGTACGAAAAATTCTTGGTGTTAGATGAGTATTTAAACTGGTGCGAGCAGTGGATAGCGGAGGTTTACCGGGTAACGCTCGATCGAGGAGCCTTTTGGCTGAATTTAGGTTATTTGTCAATTCGCGATCGGGCAAAAGCAATTCCGATTTCCTACCTGCTTTGGGACAAAGTGCCTTTTTATCTGATTCAAGAAGTTGTCTGGAACTACGGCGCAGGAGTTGCGGGCAGCAAGTTCTTTTCACCCCGCAATGAAAAGTTTCTCTGGTATGTAAAAAATCAAGACAAGTATACATTTAATTTGGATGAAGTGCGCGACCCAAATGTGAAATATCCGAATCAGAAAAAGAACGGCAAGATTAAAGTAAACTTAAAAGGCAAAAATCCGACGGATGTGTGGCAGTTCCCAAAAGTTACGACTGGGAAAAACCGAGCTTCAAAAGAACGCACGCCTCACCCCGCTCAATTTCCTGTTGCTGTTGTCGATCGCATCATCAAGTCTGCATCGAATTTAAACGACATTGTTTTAGATCCGTTTATGGGTTCCGGGACTACAGCAATTGTCGCTCTGGGTTTGCAGCGACAAGTTATTGGATTTGAAATTAGGGCTGATTACTGTGAGATTGTCGCTAGTAGAATAGATAATTTTTTGATGGACAAGGAACTCAGAGAAGCACAGTTATCTTTATTCTAAAGTTGGTAATTGCAGCAATTTATAACGTTCAACTGCAGGACTCAATTTCGCCTGTTGCCCAGTTGCAGCGGCTTGACCTTGCCAATCTTCTCGGTCTAACCATCCAAATCTGACTAAATTAATCTGCGGTAGTTGTGAGCCTTGAATTTTTTGGTTAAATTTCTGGAAATTAACAACAAGATAATAGCCCGATTTATTCTTTTTTCCTTCTATACCAGTAGTGCTTAGTTGAGTATAACTGCGATTTCCATATGTATTACGATTACTTGAAGAAGTTTTAATCTCGATCGAGAAGCAATCATCTAGAAGACAGACCAGATCTTTTTCAGTAGCATTTTCTTCGCGGCGCCAAATTTCTGGGTATCGCCTAGCCAATTCTAATGGGATGAGTTCGTGCAAAAAGTATCCCATAATTTGGGGGCGGGGAAATAAATCGACACCTATTTTATAGTTTTTGCTAGTTAGATTAGATTCAAATATTTCTCGCCAGACTTGAATTACTACTTCATATATTTCATCCGGGTTAAGTGGATGTATCTCTATCAGTTCCCTGGTTTTTGCTGCCCAATCTGCTGTGGCAAGCCCCGCATAAGGTGAAGTCATTTACTCTATCCCCTCCAACAATTCGCTTAGCGATACTCCCAACGCTTTAGCTAGACGCACAATATTCAGAAGTGCAACATTTCTCTCGCCACGTTCAATGCCGCCAATGTAATTTCGATGCAGTTCTGCTAGTTCAGCTAACTCCTCTTGGCTTAGCCCCCTAGCTTTTCTCAATTTCCGAACCTGTTCGCCAAATATTTTAAGCTTTATATTTTTTGTCACTAGAAAAATTTAAAGCTTGTAACGGCTTTAAATCTACACACTATGAGTGTTAATTTAAAAAAAGTTTCAATCAACTTGGCAGTCTGGCACTGTCCAGCCATTTTTCTGACGATCGCACTGCCCAGAAAGTAGCGCTATTGTTAAAACGCTGACCCAACATCTGAGAAAATCTTGTTACCACACAATACGATTTTCTCAGATGACCGCAATAACTTGGCCAAAGTGGCTCCCTTATCCTATCTCCTGGATGCGAGCCTGTGCACTGCTTTACACTCTTACTCTCCTAGTTAAGTCTCAACTTCTCCTCCGACACAGTGACAGCATTTTCGCCGTCGTGATTGGAGCCTGGGTTACAGTACCGTTTGTGTTTACCTTTTTTCATTGGGCAATTGCATCTGGGGAAAAACCGAGCTTCAAAAGAACACACGCCTCACCCCGCTCAATTTCCTGTTGCTGTTGTCGATCGCATCATCAAGTCTGCATCGAATTTAAACGAAATTGTTTTAGATCCATTTATGGGTTCCGGTACTACAGCAATTGTGGCTCTGAGTTTGCAGGGTCAAGCGATCGGATTTGAAATTATGGCTGATTACTGTGATATTGAGCCTAATCGAGTTGATGATTTTTTAACGGACAAGGAACTCAGAGAAGCACAGTTATCTTTATTCTATGGTTGGTAATTGCAGCAATTTATAAAGTTTAACTATTTTATAGATTGGTATCAAATAGAACGTTGGAGGTTAAGTAAAGCGATCGCTGAACACTCAGCGGCAATCTCGCGTGGCTAGCTTACTGAAGCCGATAATTGCTCAAAAAATTAGGAATGTCTGTCTAAATTCATAAGTGCTGCGCCTTGACAAATAAAATTTTACGAGAATGCAAAACACTCGTTTCACATTCTCGGCAGCAGTAACGTAAGCAGCACCAAAAGCCCCCATAACCAGCACAAAACTCAAAGGCAATGGTTGAAATCCGAGCAGGGTTGCCAAGATGTCCAGGGAATGATTATTGTCACTCCGATGCTTGATGGCGTTGCCATCAACAAGTATTTTTCCGGACGGACTGTTGAGAATGGATTGGCGGGTATGAATGACTAGCACAACCAGCGATAAAGAGATTATTTTTACCTCTGTTTCCGTTCAACTCCGATCGATTGCTTGAATAGTAACTGCGAAGTCACAACAGCAATCCATCAATAAATTGAAGGCACGCCGCTAGTCCCTCAAAAGGAACTGCAAGATCGGGAATGGCAAGGAGATTAAATTGATAGACCACTAATTTGAGATTTACGCCATCGCTGTTTTTTGTATTATTCTATTATGTTAAAGTCTTTTTTCTTCCTTTATTGTAGGGAATGGTACTGTTGTCATGGATTTTTTCGGTGGTTCGATCGCCTTTGTCTGTCAAGCGTTCGGTAGAAAAAGACGATAGGATTCGCTGTCCATCAGAATTCTGAAACCCAGCCACATCAGCACGAAAGGGAAAAACTTGCTCGCATAACGGCTGAGCACCAAAGCAATACCAGGTAGATGCGTCAGAGTATAGGACATAAACAGCCAGCAGCAAACAATAAAATAGCAAACGGGTATAATTACGGACAGATTTTGAATTGAGCTAGTGGCAAACAAAGGGATATAGATCCCAAGATTGTTGCCACCGTTAGCAATTGTGACCGAGGAGACGCGATAGGTCTGCGGATCGCGGATTACGTCCCAGAGCGATCGCTTTCTTGAATCAAAGCCTCGAAATTTAGAGTTTCTTTTCAGATTATCTGACTTATCTTCGGCTGAATCATCCTTGTTAAGGTTGAGTAAATTATTCAAGCCAATAAGTATCGGCAAAATCCCCAGTAGACCAGTCCAAGTGGACGGAATCACTAGCCCCACTAAGAAACCAACCAAACTTACTATCATCAATACCGTGAACCCTAGAAGCTCACCAACCACAACATGTTGAGGGCGAAAAGTACGATTAACCTCACTGAAGAAAGCCGTCAGATAAATATTGTCGTCAAACGTTGTTGCCAAAGCAGTAGCTAGCCCGATCTTAAGCGTTGCAATTAACCAATCCATTACCATTCCTCACTTAACACCTATCCGATCGCCGAAACGAGCGA
This sequence comes from Microcoleus sp. S28C3, assembly GCF_036700785.1. Lineage (NCBI taxonomy): Bacteria > Bacillati > Cyanobacteriota > Cyanophyceae > Oscillatoriales > Microcoleaceae > Microcoleus > Microcoleus sp. S28C3. The sequence continues at coordinate 38,856 of NZ_JAUBPO010000010.1, forward strand.
TCGCTCAACCATTGTACAAATTATCACAATGTCGATAGGATAGTGTGAGTATCCCATATTGGGTGTAACGAGCGAGCAAATCTGGTAGTTTATCCGTATCAAGCAGTGCTTTGACTCGATCCCCCATCTTCAATCGATCCAGCATCCATCACCTGTGTTTATTAAAAGAGTCATTATGATTAGCCCTTTGATTGACCGTCTGCCTAGAGGCACAGGCCACCACATCTTACGATCGCTCAGATCGGTTATTCCCAGATCGCTTGCCTATCGGTTTGCAGTGCGATTTTGCCTCAGTCTTGCCACAATTTTGGTCTTGAGTCTGGTTTCTGACAGTCATGTTGTTGCCGCTTCTGCCTCTGGCGATGTACTCTCCCCTCTCATAAGTCAGGTAAATCAGGTCAAATTGCCTAAAGACTCAACAATGCGGGTACTGGAAACGGTGGGACTGTTTGTGGGGGGCATACTTTTCTGTGTAGTTTTGGATCGCTGGTTTTCTAACCGTTCTGCTCAATCGGGCAACACACCCTTAGCTGAGCAAGCGCGGCGACTCAAGCAACTCAAAATCGGTTATCCAGAGGGTATGACAAATCTGGAAGTCCTGCGTGCTAAAGGTTGGCTCGAAAGCCGTTTGCGACCATTTGGGCTGAGTGTTACTTGGACAAGCTTCTTATCAGCTTCTGCTCTGATAGAAGCATTAAGCAATGGGACGATCGATTTCTGCGGCGGCGGTGGTACGGCCAGCATCTTCTCGCAAGCAGCAGATCATGTGTTTGTGCGGGTGGCTAAAGAAAAATATACTGCTCCCAAAGGTCAAGCAATTCTAGTACCAGAAGATTCGCCAATTCAGACGGTTGCCGACCTGAAGGGTAAAAAGATAGCTTTTGACAAAGGCTCAAGCGCTCATTATGTGCTGGTGCGAGCACTGGCAAAAGTGGGATTAGAGTTTAGTGACATTGAGCCAATTTATCTGACCCAGCCACAGGCGCTGCCCCTATTCCGCGCGGGTGAGGTCGATGCTTGGGTGATTTGGGTTCCCTACACGACAACTCAAGTCCGAAGTGCTTATCCAGGGCGCTCAATTGCAGACTTAGAGAGCATCTTTGGTGACAAAGCCTCTTTAGAAGTTCCGACTTATTACTACGCGATTCCAGAGTTGGTACGCGACTATCCCGACTTGCTTAAGGTGATTTTAGAAGAGGTAAATGAAGCGGGAGCTTGGGCTAAGAAACAGGAATTAGAAGCTGCTGTGCGATTGGCAGAACACCATCAAATAGATCCATCCATTGTAGAAATTTTACAGCAACGTAGTGCCGAACGCGCTATTATCCCGATCGACGACCAATCGCTCACAACCCTACAGCACCAGGCAAATATATTTAGAGATTTAGATCTGATTCCTGAGCGCGTGAATGTGAAAGATGGAACCTATAGCTTGCAGACCAAGCAAAACTGGACTTATTAATCTGACAATTAAAATCGAGTGTAATTTTTGTCGGATATCAAATCAGCGCTTCATCGTCGGGCGTAAAATCGAGTCAACATTCAACACTCAACCATCATTCAGTTTTTCGACCCCGAATCAACAGTCAACAGTCATCTGGCTCGTGCAACCGCAATTGATACGAGCTATCTTTTTTTGAGCACAAGTCTGTCAAATATCAGCTCTGTTTGGGTTTCCGGCGGGGTTGTCACTCCCCACCGGCAAACCTACATTTTGATTAGCTGCATTGCCCGGATTTTTCCTAAAAAAAAGCCCTCAACTTTGTGAGGGCTTTGCGATGCCAGGAACGAGACTTGAACTCGTGACACGTGGATTTTCAGTCCACTGCTCTACCAACTGAGCTATCCCGGCTTGTTTTTTCGCGCTTTACTATCTTAGCAGACACATACAGAATTTAGCAAGCACTTTTTCAAATTAATTTTCGCTCGCCCGGAACCGCCCGCCTGTAAGCTAAAAGCTGCAACCTAAAATCCAACAATCGCAATGGCACAGCAACATCGGGACAGCGAGGGCAAGAGTCTGCTTGTCTTGGGCATAATTTGGCTGCTGGGGGCAATTAGCGATCGCCTCTGGTTTGCCCTCGATCGATCTGTCCCTGCGTGGGATCAAGCAGACTACCTGACTAGCACCCTGAAATACTTGCAGGCGTTGCAGCATCCTCAGTGGTTTTCCGGGGAGTGGTGGACAAACTTCTGGCTGCTTTCGACGAAAATTCCGCCCTTGGCATACATCTTAACGGTTCCGTTTCTTCAGGTTTTCGGTACTGGGGCCGATCGGGCAACCCTCGTTCATTTATTATTTAGTGCAATTCTCCTCGCCTCAGTCTACAGTCTGGGCGTCCAATTATTTAACCGGCAAATCGGTTTGTGGGCCGCTGCTATTTGCGTTTTGTTACCCGGACTTTATCGGTTCCGCTTGCAATTTTTGCTCGACTATCCCCTCACTGCTGCGATTACTTTTGCTTTCTATTGTCTGACAATGTGGAAGGCTTCTGAAGGAAGAAGGAAGTTCGGCAACGGATTCTGTAACGGATGTAACGGATGTCAGTCCGATGGAAGTTCGGCAACGGATTTAACGGATGTAACCGATAGAACTCAGTTGGAGGAAGGAACAAAGAAAAAGTATAAATTCTCCCCCTCCCCCACTCCCTCACTCTCCCCGTCGTCTTTCTTTTGGGCGATCGCCTTTGGAATTTCTCTCGGTTTATCAATATTAGTTAAACACACTACCGTATTATTTCTGTTTACCCCGATTCTGTGGCTGGCTGTGGGTGCTGTGTGGCAAAAAGCTTGGGGGAGATTAGGTCAATTAACTGGTAGTTTGTTGCTGTCGGTAGCCGTGTTTGGGCCGTGGGCAAAAACCAATTGGCTGTTAATTTTGACCGGGGGAAAACGGGCTACGCTGGATTCTGCGATCGCCGAAGGAGATCCGGCCCTCAATACGATCGACGCTTGGATTTACTACGGTCAACACTTACCCGAACACATTTCTTGGCCTTTGTTACTTATTCCCTTAGTAGGACTGATACTTTATTGGCGTCGCCGGCAAGATAGTTCCTCCATCTTTTATCTCAACTCCTGTCGCTGGCTGGCTGTTTTCTGGGGAGGAGCTTATTTAATTAATTCTCTAAATATCAACAAAGATGACCGATATGTGATACCTTATTTGCCAGTTTTATCTATTTTCTTAGCCTACTGTTTAACGCTGTGGCCTTCTCGGTGGGGACGACAAATTCGCTGGGGTACAATTGGCTTGGCAATTCTGGCAATGCTGTTCCATATGTGGCCGCTGGGAGGTGCTTTGGGACATAGCTTAGTCCAAATTATCAGTCCCGGCAATTCTAACTATCCTTACTTGGGGAAAGAGTGGCCGCACCGAGAGGTAATTGCCGAAATTATTGATAGGGAACCTTATTTGCAATCTACTTTAGGCGTGTTGCCTTCGACGCCGGAAATTAACCAGCATAATTTGAATTTTTACGGTGCTTTGGCTAATTTTCAGGTTTACGGGCGGCAGGTGGGAACTAATTTAAAACAAGTGCCGCAAGATGTGCGATCGCTCTCTTGGTTCGTAACCAAAACTGGCCCGCAAGGTTCGATTCGCGAAGGGATTAAAAAAGCTCAAAATGCAGCCGTAACCGCGATTGAAAAAGGTGATAAATTTCAGTTAGAAAAAACTTGGATTTTGCCAGATTATACTAATTTAAATCTTTATCGCAAGCGAGTGCAACCTGTCGAAATACAGCCGTTGAATGAAGCGCGATCGCAAGTACAATTAGATCGAGTTACTGTCCCTGCAAAAGCAGTTCCCGGAGTTGCGCTGCCGGTTACTTATACTTGGTCTGGGCCTTGGCAGCAGTTGCAGTCTGGTTTAGTGTTGGTAACGTGGGAAAATCAGCAGTCTGGCGATATTCCACCGGGACAGACTTTCAGGATTTTACACGATCGCGCGATCGCCCAGGCGACTTTGCATCCGGGGATGCTGGAAGCGGATAAATTTGCTGTGGGGTTTCGAGTTGTCGATCGCACCGCGATGCTTCCTCCTGCTAATATTGCACCGGGAACTTACAATCTGCAAGCTACTTATCTAAATCGGAAAACCGGCGAAACTTATCCGATTAATGTGCCGGCAGTTAGTGTTAAGATCGAGGCAGAGCCTCTGGATATGCGTTCTCAGGCAGAGCCTGGAAACGAGGATAATAAAGATAAGCCCGAGTTAGATTTGGTGACTCAATTGCGGGCGATGGCGGTTAATTTACCCAAAGGATTGCCCGGTTTAGAACCCGTGTTCGAGCAGATTGGGCGCATCAATCAGTACGATCCAATTCAAGATTATACCGTGCAAGCAGAACAAGCGTTAGAATATCGGTTGCAGCAGGAACCAAATAATCTAGAATTGGCTTATGCTTTGGCATTTTCTCGGGTATTGCAGCAGAATGTCAAAAGTGCGATCGCCGCCTTAGAAAAAGTCACTCAACTCGACTCAAAAAACCCTTACGCTTACGCCTATCTCGCTTTCGTACACCTGTACGGCTGGCATCCCAAAGCCGCTCAAACAGCCTTAAAACCTGCTCTCGCTCTCAACTCCAACCTACCGGAAATTAGAGTTTTAAACGGTGTAGCGGAACTGATGCAAGGTAATCTCATCCAAGCATGGCAAGATTTGCAATACTTAAAAAAACTAAAAATTTAACAATTCCTTTTATTGTGGCACGGGCGTCCCGCCTGTGCTTGCGAAGCGGTAAAAAACAGAAAACCAATGAACCAACTCAGAATTGTCTCTCTAATTCCCAGTGCCACCGAAATTGTAGCAGTTTTAGGATTAACGGATGCAATTGTGGGCCGTTCCCACGAATGCGATTATCCCCCAGAAATCCAAAATTTACCTGTTTGCACTCAGCCTAAATTCAATCCCGAAGGAACTAGCAGCGAAATTCACAACCGCGTGACAGAATTGTTGCAAAATGCGCTGAGTGTCTATAAAGTAGAAATAGATACTTTGGAAAAATTGCAGCCGACTCACATTATTACTCAAGCTCAATGTGAAGTCTGCGCTTGTTCTCTGACAGAGGTTGAACAAGCGGTAAGCACGCTGGTAAATAGCAAGCCGGAAATTATTTCTTTGCAGCCGAATCTGCTAGCAGAAATCTGGACGGATATTCAGCGAGTTGCTGATGCTTTGGGCGTAGATGGCAAAAGTGCGATCGACCTTTTGCAATCCCGCATTGATGCTATTACCTCAAAAACACAAGCATCATCTATTATTACCACAAAAGAGAGACTTCCCAAAGTAGCATGCATCGAGTGGATTGAACCTTTGATGGCTGCGGGTAACTGGATTCCCGAATTAGTGGCAATGGCGGGAGGCAATTCGCTGTTTGGAATTGTCGGGGAACATTCCCCTTGGCTAAAATGGGAATCGCTAGTAGAAACTAATCCCGATGTAATTATTTTCATGCCTTGCGGCTTTGATTTAAGCCGCACTCGCAGCGAAGCAATGCAGATAACTAAATACGCAGAATGGGCTAATTTGCAAGCAGTAAAAACGGGGAAAGTTTACATAACTGACGGCAATTCTTACTTTAATCGACCGGGGCCGAGATTGGTTGATTCGTTAGAAATTTTAGCAGAAATTCTCCATCCGGAAATCTTCGATTTTGGCTATCGAGGTAAGGGTTGGCAGCCATTTTTGTAAGTACCCGCAGCTAGCTAAAGCTTCATCTATATTAATTCTGAATTGCCTGCCATACAAATAAGGACACAACTATGTTGTGTCCTTACTTCGCCTTCATTTAACCGAATCTGACATCAATTGATGCAAAAAACGCTAGTCCTACTTGACATCAGGAGGCATCAAAACCTTGTCAATTTCGTGAATAACGCCGTTGCTAGCTTTGATATCAGCTTTCACAACATTAGCGCCGCTGACAGTAACTTTGCCTGCGCTAACAGCCACCTTCAGCGAGCTTCCTTCAACACTTTTAACATCGCCGGATTTCAGGCTAGTAGATAAAACCGAACCAGGAACAACGTGGTAAGTTAAAATCTTAGTAAGTTTGGCTTTGTTGGCCGGTTTGAGCAAATCATCCACAGTTGCTTTTGGCAAAGCAGCAAATGCCGCGTCAGTCGGAGCAAAAACAGTGAAAGGGCCTTTTCCTTGTAAAGTTGTCACCAAACCTGCTGCTCCCAAAGCCTTCGTCAGCGTCTTGAATTGAGCGTCGCCAGATGCAATAGCAACAATATCCTTAGTAGCGGCAGTTGGTGCTGGTGAAGCGCCAGTTGGTGCCGGTGAAGCGCCAGTTGGTGCCGGTGAAGCAGCGGTTTTCACCTTTCCTGGAACTTGTTGAGTTTGAGTTGAATTAGCAACATTGGTGTTGGAGGTGATGTGAGCCCAAGCCGGGAAACCAATCAACGCGCTAGCGCCGATTATTCCTGCGAAACCTGTCAGTTGTTTCATCCAGCTAGGTAAATTTTGATTTTTCATTGCGCTTGCATTTCCTTATGAGATAAAACAGTGAACATGAATTGTTATGTTAGCCAAATCTCGACAAAAAGCAAGGTTGCCAGAGGCTAAGATAGAGAGAAAATTGTCTTGCATCCCCGATCGAACAAAACTTCCTTACTATAACGCAAGCTGAGCAATCGGGCATCAACCGCTAAATCTGTAACTCAAAACCTCAATCACCGAACCCGTTTGGGGTAAGTCAGCAGATTTGATCGAAATCGTGTCATTATTCAATCGGCGCACCGGCGTACCATCCATCAGCGCCAAGAATTCATCTAGCGGCACTAAATCGCACGCAGCAGCATCGGCGGCTTGGGTTTTGAAATGTGTCGGAATCACCATCTTCGGTTTGAGAAGTTGCAAAGTTTGCTTCGCTTCCGCCGGAGTGTAAGCTTTCGGCCCGCCGCCCACGGGAATCAGCACTACATCGGGCCGCCCGATCAAGATTTGTTCTTCAATGCCGATCGGGCCAGCAACTCCGCCCAAGTGTAAAATCTTAACGCCCGCTTGCTGCCACAGCCAAGCCACATTGACCCCAAATCGCCGTCCTCCCTCACGGTCTTTTTCCGTCCGAATCCCTTGAATCCGCAGTCCGTTAGACCTGTAAGCGCCTGGCTCGTACAAAAGGCCGGGATTGCCCGCAAATCCGTCGATCGCCCCTTCATCGAGCAACCGGCTGCTAATCAGAATCAAATCTGTTGGCACTTTAGGAGAGCGATAGCCTGCCGTACAGCCCAGGGGGCGAAAAGGATTCACCAGCACCCTCGCACCGCCTCCGGCGAACAAGAAGCAAGTGTGCCCCAACCACTGAACCGACAAAGAATCAGCAGTTTGAGCTTGATAGTTTTCCCATCCAGATGGTAAACCAGTTGCTAAAGCTGCTAGCAAACCCGTCTGTGCGTAACGTATTAATTGTCGCCGTTTCATCTTGTGGTTGGGGTTGTCGGGTGTTGGTCGTTTGTTGTTATACCACAAAACACAGTCAGTCGATTTTAGATTTTAGATTTTAGATTTTAGATTTACTCCACAGATGAATCTGGGATATGGAACTTTCGTCTAAAATTTGGGGTTCACCACGACCATTTTTGGGGCTTGTATCCTTTTGTGGGCGGTTGAGATGCGAAAATCTGCACCCTAGTTTTACCGTAAAGTTCGCAGTGCCACCCTAAAGATTTAGATAATTTGAACAGTCAGGTGTGGATTTCGCACCCGAAAGATGCAGACAAAAACTCAAAATTCAAAACCCAACTAAAGTCTTTCTAAGAAATTTCGCAATAATTGCTTTCCCGAAGTCGTCAAAATACTTTCCGGGTGAAACTGTACACCTTCAATGTGCGGATATTCCCGGTGCCGCACGCCCATAATAGTTCCGTCTTCAACCCAAGCCGTAATTTCCAAAACTTCTGGACAACTCTGCTTTTCAATTACCAAACTGTGATAGCGAGTTGCAATCATCGGCGATTCCACGCCCTGAAAAACTCCGGTGCCTGCGTGTTCTACCTGAGAAGTTTTGCCGTGCATTAACACGGGCGCAGAAACAATTTTGCCGCCGAATACTTGACCGATACTTTGATGTCCGAGGCACACGCCTAAAATTGGTAGAGTCGGGCCTAATTCTTCGATTAACTCCAGAGAAATTCCCGCATCTTCCGGCCGCCCCGGGCCTGGAGAAATCACCACTGCTGCCGGCTGCAATCGGCGAATTTCTGCTAAGGAGATTTGGTCGTTGCGGTAGACTTGCACTTCGCTTGCTACCGGCAACTCAGCACCCAGTTCTCCGAGATACTGTACCAAATTGTATGTAAAACTGTCGTAGTTATCGATGACTATAATCACGGGTTAAGTTAGATTTTAGGTTTTAGATTTTAGATTTTAGATTGACTCGCTCCCTGAAAGCAAGGGTTTGAAGATTTTAGATAGATGCCGAAGATAAGAATAGCTGCAATATAGACGAATAAAACTAAAAATCTCAAATTGGTCATCTAAAACCTAAAATTTTCTGGGTCTAATAAGTTACTGACGGGCGAGCGCAATTTGAACGACTGCCCACAAAGGAGGCAGCAGAAGTGCAGCACCGACTATGATCGCAGCCATTGCCGATACCAGAACCGCTCCGGCACCGCAGTCTTTGGCAATTTTGGCTAGTTCGTGGTAAGATTGCCCGACTGTCAAGTCTACCACCGATTCGATCGCCGTATTCAAAAGTTCCATGGCTAAAACTATGCCAATGGTGACGCCGATCACAGATATTTCTACAGGTTTCAGTTGCAAAAATAGCCCGAGTCCGATCGCCAATGTTCCTATAATTGTGTGAATCCGAAAATTGCGCTGAGTTTCAAAAGCATAACTCAGACCCCCCCAAGCGTATCTAAAACTCGTAGCTAAGCTAGACGCGATTTTCCAGGACAGCTCTCGGTTGTATTTCAAGGCTTTTTTAGACTCGTGGACTGTCTGGCTAGAAGAGTCTTGAGGCATGGGCAGAAACTGTGCGATTTGTGATGAAATTGAGGGCCTATCTAGTGTCATAAAGAACCAACTTTAATTTACAGAGATGAATGAAAGCTAAACTTTTCAAATTAACTTCATCAAGTCTAGGTAACTTTTCTAAGTTTTTACTAAAGTTCTGGTTTAATTTCAGAAAGTTATGTTGGGCTTGACATGATTTGTTAAGTAACCATCAACTTCAGTTATGCTGTTTGGATCGCAAGACCGATCGCCCGCAGCAATGTTTCTTGTCGATCGAGCATTTGAGTCAGACTTTCTTCATCCGGGTGATCCCAGCCCAAAAGATGTAGAAAACCGTGGGCTGCGAGCCAAGCTAGTTCGGTTTTCAGGGGATGTCCTTGCTGCTGGGCTTGTCGCTGAGCTGTATCGATCGAGATGACGATATCACCCAAGTATAAAGGTTCAGATGACTGCATTTCCTCTAGTTGAGGACAGTCTACCTCTAAAGCTGCGAAAGCTAGTACATCGGTCGGTCGATCGAGCTGGCGGTACTGGAGGTTGAGGGATTGCATCTCCGTATCGGCGGTTAAACGCAGACTGACTTCGTAGCCCGGGGCAACCGGCACATCGGCCGTCTGGTTTTCCAGCCAAACGCTAAACCAATTTTCCCAGGTTTGGGCTGAAATCTCCCCGCTGGCTGCAATCTCAGGGAGGCTGGAAGCGTCGGCTGACTGCTGGGCGAGCCCGTAACAGTCTTCGACGTTCACCTCTATTAACATTTTTTTGATCTCCTGTCAAGGGATATATTCAATTTTTTTACAAATTCCAATTCCGCGATCGAGCTAATAGACTTTTTGCTTTCAGCAGGCAGATTACAATAATCTGTTGAAAATTGCAACTGGCCGGGAACACAATCAGCTTAACTCCCGATTATGAAAGATGAAAAACATCAGCGGAAATTAAAGGCTGATTGTTTAAATGCCCGATTAAGAATTGAAATATCGATCGAGAAAAGCCAAACCGACGAGTACGCCTAAAAGTCCCGCCGCTGTCAAGGCAAAGTGAAACAAAGAAGTCGCCCGCTTGCGAACCATGTTCCGCATCGCCAGCTTGACATAACTCGGTGGAGGTGCAGTGTTTGTCGGCGCTGTCGGAGTTTCGGCGGACTCTTCGGAGGCGGGAATTGCTGAGGGAGGTTGATTCATAGCGGTTAGTTTAGAAGGTTAACAAAGGGGCTGCTGAGGACAGGCTCGCCCCGATAGTAACAAATATGTAACGTTTTGTGTAGGATTTTTTAGGTTTCAGAGGGTCGCGGGTCTGTTTAACGAGGATTATACCAACAGATTAATGTGCGATCGGGCTGACGATCGATTCGATATTTTATCTTCATCCCCAGATACACAAGGATAAATTAAATTCCCGATCCGCGTTCCTAAGCGGTTTAACAAAAATTTTTTAATTGTCAAGTCGCTTTTTCAAGCGACACTCACTTGAGTTAACTCACACGAGTGTCACCAGAAAAAGCGACTGTTAACCAATCGCGACCAGCAGTTATTCATAGATATAGCCACGGAAAAACACAAACAAAATTTTCCGGCTAAAGACCAAACCACAAACTTAAATTACTCTGACAACAACATGGAAATTTCCACCTTTGAAATCCTCACAAAGCCGATCGCACCTCCGATTGGTGGCCTTGAAGCTGTTGCTCGCCGAGTCGTTCAGGGATACTTTCTCACCATCTCCAATCTCGAAGCGATCGACTTGCGATATCGGATTGAGTTTACCGTTAGCTTACCCGTGCCGGCAGATCCTAATAAAATCTTGCTCAACAACGCTTTCTTAGTTGTTGACGTTGAAGGCAATAACACTTCTGTAACTCTGACTCAGCAGCCGGGAAAACCGAAGGTATATCGAGGATTTTTCACAATACCCGCTCACAAAACTGCATCTGTTGAATTGTTGCCAATTCTGCCAGGAAGTTTGACCCCAGGTTTGTTAGAAGTGCGCGGATATGTCTCCTTGTTTTTGCCGCCGCGCCGAAGCTTTCCGATCCCTGTACCGCAAAGCGAAAAACCAGTCAAGGTATTATTGAATCCCGAAATTCGCGGTACTTTCTTGCCGAATGAGTTCTCGCCACTAGCAGCTAAAGCTCCACTAGACTTCGATCAAATTAATTACACTTTAGCGATCGCCAGTGGAAAAGCCTTGAACGAGATTCCTCCTGAACCTGGCCAACCAATCATCATCCATTTGCCAATTGTTGCGCCAATTTTGGAAGAGTTGCGCAACGGTACTTTGGACTTGCCTAGTTTGGACGCTGACAATTCAGAAAAAGCTCAAATGCTAGTGCAACTGCTGGCCCAAATCGATACCAACGATATCAATTTGCAAGAGCTAAATACAGTGATGGACAAATTTGATATTCCTGTCAGAATGTCTCGCAGCTAGAACTGTTAAAGGGTAAGTAACTGTAAGGTGGGCAAGACCCACCTTACGTTTGATTACGTTTAATTTAGCCCACTTATACACTCACTGAGCTTTATTCAAATGTCGAACTCATTTAGATTTCAGCCTGTTTCTTTTAGTTGGGTAGCTGTTCACCCGCAGCCAAAAGGTATTGTTCAATTTATTGGTGGAACTTTTTTTGGTAGTTTGCCAACTTTGTTTTATCGATATTTTTTACAGCAGTTGTTTGAAGAAGGTTATACCGTAGTTGCTTTGCCGTTTAGATTTACTTTTCGTCACTGGCCGATCGCTATTGGGTTATTAAAAGAGCAGGAAATACTGAGAACAGAACTGACCGAGATTGCTCAAAGATTAGGCTATGAAAGCGAAATTTATCAAGAACCATCGAGTTATTTTTGGGTCGGTCACAGTTTGGGATGCAAGTATATTGCTCTTTTAGAATTTTTAAGCGACGATCGGTATCCAAATATTGTGGATAAATTCTGCGATCGCCCTGACTACGAACGGATTCAAAAGTTAATCGAAAATCTGGGCATCGACCGACCTTCAATTAAAGGCCAGCCGTCCTTATTAATTGCTCCTGATATCAGCAATACAGAGAGCGCTATTCCAGTGCGATCGCTAGCACAATTGTTAGACAAATTCCGCTTAGGAGTGCTACCAACCAGAGAACAAACTCAATGCTTTATTGCTAATAGTTCTCTGTTTAATTTGACAGCCATAATTTCTTTCGATCGAGATGATATTGCGGGTTCTACCAATGATATCAACAAAAGCCCAGAACAACAAAAAAACAGCGATGTACTTTGGCTCATAGAACAGCTAAGTAATAGAAAATTGCCTTTGTTGAGCAAGGAAATAGAAGGCAAACATTTAGAGCCGATTGGCATCAAAATCGGTAATTATATTGTTGACCTCAATCCTTGGGATAAATTCATCAAACCCCTGAAAAGCCGATTCCTTGAATATTGGTCTGTTCATTTTTTGGATGCTTTGAAAAAGCGGTTAGGCGCTTAACTATCAGTTGTTATTTGCGATCGCCCTTTCAATCCCCTTTCCTCCAACAAAGCATCGGCCCAAGCAGCATCAGTTTCGGACAGTGCGGGTACGGGTGCGGCGGTGTAATCTGTTCTAAAGTCATAGGCGGCGCGATCGTAAACCCCATTTAATAACGCTTGTAAATCTACAATTGGTTCTGCATCGCCCGCGCGCAAAGGTAAGGGAAACGGAGGAATAATATCGGGTAAATTGAAAAGGTACAAATCTGCGATCGGACGCTGATATCCCCGACTTACCAAAATTCGATAACTTGCCTCAACATCGTTACCAAAAACTGGTAGAGGTTGGTAACTTCGCAGCAAGTCAATTTCTACCAGATGAGTGCAACTGCTAAATACTTTTTCTCGTTTTTCTTCATACATTTCTCGCCCTTTTCCGGGGCGCTTGTTTGTTGGTGAAAGCACTTCAATCACCGTCACTACCTTTTTAGTTTCGGTTTCGACGATCTGCAAATAACTTTCTTTTACTTCCATCGGTAAAGGTATTCTCACCTTCAAAGATTGGGCTGGCGGAGCAGCAACGGCGACATTAGAATTAGTTTCGGTTGCTGGAGTTGGTGAGCGCTGTATCGTAACATCGGGAATTCCAATTAGTAAAGCATCTTCACCGCTGATTTGATAAATTCTTTGTTCGATATCTACTAAATATTTAGGTAGCAGTTGCGGAGTCAGCAAATCTGCGATCGCCACTATTAACCTATTATGAACCTAACGCCAAAATTCAGGACTTTCTAAATAAGGATTCATCCCTGGAAACGGATTAGCCATTGATTTAACTCCTGTTAATTTACCTAATTCTATGATTTTAGCCGATCGATTAGAAAAACGCAGACAATATCAAACTATCATCTGCGTTAATCCGCGTGCATCTGCGATTAAAATCCCCTAAAAATCGCCGTAACTGCTAATAGCCACCTGCAACCTCCCAATCACTTCATCAACCGAAATCGCCCCCAACTCTCCAGAAGCCCGAGTCCGAATATTCAAACTATTCGCCTCAACCTCCTTCGCACCCACAACACCCATCACCGGAATTTTATCCTTCTCTGCATTGCGAATTAACTTGCCCAAACGCTCGCTATTCTCATCAGCTTCAACGCGAATATTTAGCGCTTTCATCTTAGCCGCCACTTCCTTCGCAAACGGCAAAAAATCGGCGCTGACAGGCAACAACCGCACCTGAATCGGCGCTAACCACAGCGGAAAATCCCCGGCATACTGCTCGATCAAAATCCCGATCAAGCGTTCCAAAGAACCGAAAGGAGCGCGGTGAATCATCACCGGACGCTTGCGAGTGCCGTCTTCAGCAACGTATTCCAAATCAAAACGTTCTGGCAAATTGTAATCTACCTGAACAGTTCCTAATTGCCATTCTCTATCCAAGACATCTTGGAAAATGAAATCGAGTTTCGGCCCGTAAAAAGCCGCCTCCCCAATTCCCTCAAAATAATTCATTCCCAAAGTTTCCACCGCGCGGCGGATTGCACCTTGAGCCTTTTCCCAAGCTTCATCAGAACCGATATATTTCTCTAAATTGTTCGGATCGCGGAAACTCAAACGCGCTTTAAAGTTTTTCAGTTGCAGACTCTTGAAGACTGACAGAATCAAATCCACCACATTCAAGAATTCTTGATCCAACTGTTCCGGCGTGACAAATAAGTGGGAATCATCCACCGTAAAGCCGCGCACCCGCGTTAAACCGCCCAATTCTCCCGATTGTTCGTAGCGGTAAACGGTGCCGAATTCCGCTAAGCGCATCGGCAATTCGCGATAGGAACGCAATTCGCTTTTGTAAATTTGGATGTGAAAAGGGCAGTTCATGGGTTTCATGACAAAACCCTGTTCGTTTGCTGCCGCTTCTGCATCTTCTGCCATCAGCGGAAACATATCTTCTTTGTATTTCTGCCAGTGTCCAGAAATTTTGAACAAATCGACTCGGGCGATGTGCGGAGTCACTACTTGCAAATAGCCGCGCTTGATTTGTTCTTGTTTCAAGTAATCTTCTAAAATACTTCTCAAAACAGTGCCTTTCGGCGTCCACAAAGGCAAGCCGGGGCCCACCGCATCAGCAAAGATAAACAAGCCTAATTCTTTGCCTAATTTGCGGTGATCGCGCCTTAATCTTTCTTCTTGGCGGTGTTTGTATGCTGCTAATTGTTCGGGAGTTTCCCAAGCTGTGCCGTAAATGCGCTGCAACTGAGCTTTGGTTTCGTCGCCGCGCCAGTAAGCGCCTGCTAGGCTTTCGAGTTCGATCGCCTTTGGATTCAACTCACTGGTATTATCCAAGTGAGGCCCCGCGCACAAATCCCACCATTCCTCGCCCAAATGGTAAACAGTAATTGGTTCGATCAAACCTTCTAAAATTTCTAATTTGTAAGGTTCGTTAATCTCCTTAATTCTCCGTTCCGCTTCCTCGCGGCTGACTTCTTCGCGAATTACAGGCAATTTACGGTTGATGATTTTGATCATCTCTTTTTTAATGGCTTTTAAATCCTGTTCCGTAAAAGGTTCGGGAGTGTCAAAGTCATAATAGAAACCGTTTTCAATCCAAGGGCCGATCGTCACTTGCGCCTTGGGAAATAACTTCTGCACCGCCATCGCCATAACGTGGGAGGTGGTGTGGCGAATTTTTTTTAGTGCCTCCGACTCACTCGTGCGGGGCAACTCAATCTTAACGGACTCTTCTGGAGCGGACATGGATTCTGAGCTAGACATCGGCTGAATTAGCAATTAATTTAGTTGCAGTTGCTTCTATCTTACTCAGATTGGGACAGCAAGCGCCGACTTCCGGCTGGGGCACGCCCTGGGAAATTACAGCAACGGCCCTGATGGTTGCGACGTTTAGTCGGGGACGCACTCCGACTCTCAGAAACCGGGTTTTTACTATTTTTGTGGGCTGTAACGCGTCTTGCTATGAAAAAACCCGGTTTCTAACCACCCATGAGATCGCGAACTAATTTGGCAGAATTTTGCGATTTCGACTCAAAAATCGCTGCTGACACAATTAAATTTATTCACACCCACCTGCTAATTGTTGTTAAATTTTTGAATGTTTGTTAAAAATATGTTACAATTTGTAAAGACCGTCTAAGACTATAATAGATAAATAACCCATTTTTGATCCATGCTTAATTCCAACTTGCCCGAATCAGAATTGCTCAAAGCGTTACTGGAACCGCTGTTAGAGGATTTCAATTACTGGTTCGACCGATCGGCAAAGCTCTTAGAAACTGAGGAAATTCCCTTTCTCAGCGGCGAAGATCAATCTGACTTGCTGGCGCGAGTCAAACAGGCTCAGCAAGAAGTAGGCGCTGCTAAAGCTCTATTTCAAGCAACTGGAGGTCAAGTTGGCATTGAAACCGCAGCACTGATGCCGTGGCACAGACTGCTCGCCGAATGCTGGCAAGTATCGGCGCGCTTTCGCTCATTGCAGTTAGCTCCCCCAGGAAAATAAGGAACCGAATTCAAGTTAAACTTGCACTCAAATCCCAAACTTGTGGAAATGTGTTGGCTGACTTGACAACCTCAAACAGATTTCCCGTTAATAAGTTATTACTTGCTGAAACACATTTGTAAATTGCTGTGTGGCTGTTTAGCCCGGAGGAGAAAATAATGTTGCACCTGCTTTATATTTTAGCTTTTACCGTTCTTGCCTTTCTGGCAGTCGGTAACTTAATCCGCAGTCTCGTCACCGTAGGTATGGAGTCCCAGCGCCCTCAACAATTCAGGGCAAATAATCCCTACCCATCCTATCCTCGCTCTCAATCTGTACCGCATCCAGAACTTTTAGACGAACACGGCAACATTGTCAATGAGCCACTGTTAGTGATGCGTTCGCTGACTGTCCAAGACGCCCGCGAACAATTAGATGCTCTCTACAAATCATCTCCGGGAGGCAACGACGAAGGGGGCGAACTAGCCTGATACAACCACAGCCGCAGCATTTATACTCAGGCGCAATGCCTCAAAAAAAAATAGGACTTACAGGCTCGGTGTCAGAAGCCCGGTTTATTCATACATTGTGGGTAAAAACCGGGTTTCTTGGGATCAGTCCTCAAAATAATTGGTCGTTAGTTTTTAACTAAGAGCCAATTACTTGTGCTTTTATAAAGTTTAATTACCAAGTAACTCGCTCGCCAAAAACCTATACCGATCGCACTGATATCAAATAGCTCCAGAATAGTATAATGCAAGATATCCGCAAGCGGTGCCTAACAAGTCTGAATGGTGAGAGTGCTAACGCCCGAATCCAAGCCTGAATAGATGAGTTAGCGTCAAAACCTAGACGTAAAAGCAGGTGACTTTGGGAAGATCTCAAGGTCTTGGAGCGATACCTCTGCTTAGATTCGTCTAAGTGATATTGCCAGCATGATATGACTTAAACAGTCGTGTTATGACGCATAAATGTATCAGATACTGAAAAGCGATCGATCTAAACCTCCTATCGATCCTGTTTTGTCATCGGCAAAAATGCACGTTTAAGGCTAGATGATCGTCCCTATTTCGTTACTGGCAGAACTTCTGCAAGCTTTGCCCCAACTGCGCGCACAAATTTATTTCAAATCTTCCATGACAGCCCTGTCTCACGCTATGGAAGACTTGGTTTTGGCGGGTTCCGACGCACCGCTAGTAATTGCAAGCTTTCAGCGAGAGCGCTTCTACCGCCAGGAAGCTCACCGTTATCGGCGAATGGCCTCGCGCTCCTCTCAGGTATACGTGCTGGCAGCACCGGAAACTGACTTTAAAAATGCTTCGGAGTGTCACGAAACTGTGGCGTTTGCACCGGAGGACGGATTAAGTAAAGAGTGGCACTTAGTGGTGCTGGGGGAACACTACTCCACTTGCCTGATTTGTCAAGAAAAAATTGTGCCGATCGAAAACCAAGACGAGCGCGGGCCGCTGGTGATGGATCAAGCTCGCAGATTTGAAGGAATTTGGACGTTCGACCGCGAGGTAAGCTCCAAAGCTGCCGCATTGTTGCTCGATAGAATTGTCAAATATCGGCCCGAATTGGCCGAAAAGATCGATATAGCGCGAACTACTTACAAGCTAGTCAAAACACCGAAAAAAACGAGGAAATCCGCCGCCTCCAAAGCCGCAAAACCCGACATAAGTGCGCCAAAAAACTCAAAAATTCCCAATCCAAAATTGAGCGATGCTTTTACCGAACGCTTAGTAACCTACTTGCAAGCAGGCCAGCACAAATTGCTCAAAGCATACAGCGCCATCGCCGCTCAGGAACGCAAAGAACGCCTCGTAAATTTAATTACCGCGGCAATGCGGCAGTCTCTCAACCCCCAAGAAATCGTCGAAGTTGCAGTCCAAGAACTCGGCACTGCCCTGTCGGCAAGCCGATGTTTGATTTATCGGTGCAAGGCCACAGATGTTGCGGTCAAAATCGATGGCGAGTTTTTGGCTCCGGGCGCTAGTTCCCTGCTGGATCAGACTTGGCTGTTGCAGGAAAATCAAATATGGAGCGACGCGGTGGCGCGGCAAGAGCGAGTTTACATCCAAGACACATCACAACACCCGCTGATTGTCAATACACAATACCTGGAAAAAACTGTAAAAAATTGGCAAATTGTCTCTTGGTTAATGGTGCCAGTGCTTTATCAGGGGCGAGTTTTGGGCATGGTGGAAATGCACCAGTGCCGAGCGGTTTTGCCTTGGGAAGAAGACGAAATTGCTTTAGTAGAGGCGATCGCCACTCAACTCGGAGCAGCCTTAATTCAAGCAGAAACCTACGCTCATTTAGAAGAACTAAACCAACAATTAGAAGCATTAGACCGCACTCGCAGCAATCTAATTGCCATCACCGGACACGAACTCCGCACCCCTCTTTCTACAATTCAAGTTTGTTTGGAAAGTTTGAACTCCGAACCAGATATGCCCGCTGAATTGCGGCAAATCATGTTAGAAACTGCCCTCGGCGATGCGGATCGAATGCGGAAACTCGTGCAGGATTTCTTAACTCTTTCTCACTTAGAAAGCGGGCGAGTTCAATGGAATGTAGAATCGCTGACGCTGCAAGAATGCGTTGATTTGGCCCTCAGCAGCGTGCGATCGCGCACGGTCGATCGACAGTTGCCGGAAATTATCGCCGAAGTGTCGGCCGAATTGCCTTTAGTGCAAGCTGACGGAGAGTGGTTGGTGGAGGTTCTCTCCAAACTGCTAGACAACGCTTGCAAATTTACGACACCCGAGGGAAGCGTGACTGTTAAAGCTCAATGTAACGGTTCTCGGATGGTGGAAGTGCTCGTAGCCGATACGGGGAGGGGAATAGAGGCGAACAGTTTAAAAGTAGTGTTCGATCGATTTTATCAAGAAGAAGGAGCTTTGCGTCGCAGCGCCGGCGGTACCGGTTTGGGATTAGCAATTTGCAAGCAGATTGTTGCTGGCTGGGGCGGTAAAATTTGGGTAGATTCCGCAGGAAAAGACCGAGGAAGTGAATTTCACTTTACTATTCCCACTGTTTAGACTCAATTGATAACAGTTAACCGATCGCTAATCACTGATGACTGATTACTGCAAACTACCCTTGGGTGTACCATAAATTGGAATATCCATCGCCAACTCTTTTCTACCTTTTAGCGATGACCAATATTCCCACATTCCCCAAGGTTTTTTAGTTACTATCGGAGCCATAATCAACATTTTAAATCCCGTACCTTGGCCTGCTTTAGTTGTAAAAAATGGCGCAAACAATTTTTATTGAACTAATTCCGGTATTCCCAGTTCGCCGTCAGCAATCCGAATCACAATCGTGTCGATAATTTTCTGTTATTGCTGGCAAACACTACCATATAAATTGTAATTGTATTGGGAATGTTTTCAATTTTTGGCTGGGTTTTGCCCGGATGGGATTATTCCGAAGCATCGCTAGTATTAGCAATCAAATTCATAAATATCGCAATCCTCGCATCATTTGTGAATTTCTTGCGGACTCCCAGCGGGTTCGGGGTGGGGTAAAAAAAATACGACTCCTGCAAAGATTGCTATATATGATTGGTCTGTCCAAAATGCCATTATAAATTTGGTAAATTACCGTAAGTCTTATAACAAATCTTCTGTAGTATGTTGGCTGCGCCGATTAACAACACTTGGAGAAAAACTGGGTTTTTTAAATAAAATATTGGCTTAAAGCCTTAAAAAAAACTGAAAAAATCGGGTTTATGAGCCTCGGAGCGCGCAAGTCTCGATCGAGTTAATCGATCGGACGATACAGGATAGCACAGAAAAGTTTTTACGGCAGAACCCGCCTCCGCTGCCACACCCAGTCTCACCCTCAACCCTCACCCTGTGAGATAGGCCTTAAAGGTGATGTGGCTGCGCGGTGTTCAGCTTTACGATCGAAAATATTGAAGCAGATTCAAGACGCGCTTGCGGTCTTAAACCCGGTTTGGCGACAGAATTCCTAGGGAGGCTGCCGAAAATTAATATCAGTTTAAAAAAATAATCCAACTGTAGGTAAGCTGCAAACCCCGATAGTAATCAGTCATGCCGAATCTAAAATCTAAAATCTAAAATCTAAAATGGTATAAGTCTCCTGTACACAAGTCCTGAGATGGTAAAAGTCGATCGAATCTGTTGAGGCACTGCCACCGCCAGTGTTGATTCGTGAAAAGTTTAGGATGCAAATGTTTCGCCCGGAAAAACTTTTTTCCAATAAGAATACTCAAACCTAGAGGGTAGGAAAATCGATTATGTCACCTACAAGCCAGATGAAATCTACTCAAGCTATGGCCAACAAGCCGCAACTGCAATTAGGTTCTCAAGGTAAAGCTGTATTGGAACTCGAACAACTGCTAACGAAGTTGCAAGTTTACCGGCAGCCTGCTAAAGGAATTTTTAACAAAGCAGTTGAATTTTCTGTGAAACTGTTTCAGTTTCGGGTTTTCTTGTCGCCGGACGGCATTGTCGGGCCGCTCACTTGGCAGGCGCTTTATACTGAAGCTCCAGTTAATATGCCGGTACTCAGATTCGGCAGTTCTGGAAAAGCAGTCGCTACTGTTCAGGAAGTTCTCAAGATTTCCAAGCATTATGGCGGTAAAGTTGATGGCGAGTTTTCAACTTTGACGGAGAAAGCTGTTCGCGCATTTCAACAAAGCTTTGGCATTCAGGCCGACGGGATTGTCGATCGAGAAACTTGGACTGCTTTGAGTCAAATTCCGCGCGGCTATGACCCTAATTGGTTCTTGAGTTAAGGTTGACGCGGTAAATCGTTCGATCGTGTGTGGGGGGAAATTGGGGGAATGTGCGATTATTCGGGTGCGCCACAAGCACTCGAATAGTTGCTGTTTTTTTTGATTGTTTTTTCTGGATTCGTGCTTCATAATTCTGTTTTCTAACTTTGGTGGAAATTACCAATTATCAATTATTAATTACTAATTATTAATTATCTGAAAAGATCGATCGCCCAAAAACTGTTAACTTTCCTTACAATTTCGACAGCCGTGTCGCGTCATGATGATACGATGCCGTAAAAATCCTTTGGATATGTTTATGGCAGAAGAACTCACTGGACAACCCCCTCTTTTCGGCGGCAGCACCGGCGGCTTGCTGACCAAGGCGCTAGTTGAAGAGAAGTACGCGATCACTTGGACTAGCCCCAAGGAACAGGTGTTTGAAATGCCGACTGGCGGCGCTGCAATTATGCGTCAAGGCGACAACTTGCTGCATCTGCCCCGGAAGGAGCAGTGCATCGCTTTGGGCGGCCAGCAACTGCGGGCAAAATTCAAAATCTCGAACTACAAAATTTACCGCGTCTTTCCTGACGGTTCTACTGAGTACCTGCATCCCAAGGATGGCGTGTTCCCTGAAAAGGTGAACGAAGGTCGTCCCTACAACGGTAAGATTGACCGCAATATTGGCAGCAATCCCAATCCGATTAAGGTTAAGTTCACCGGTAAGAAGACTTTCGATCCTTAGACCACGACTGCATGGCTGAGCAAAACATAGGTAATATTCCCTGTAAGGCTCAGCTTGTAAACTTGTTTTTGCAGTAGTATTCGGGCGCGGGAGGCTAAGCCCGCAGCGCCCAAATACTACTGCAAAATTCTAATCTTATTAAAAGTTAATCGTTAAATTAAAAATGAATGTCGCAATCAGGCGAGCGCAGCCTTCTGATATCGATGTTTGCGCTCGCATTAATTATGAAGCTTTTAAAGATATTTCCGATCGCTACCAATTCCCTACAGATTTTCCGACGTTGGAGTTTTCAACTGAAATTATAGACTTTCTGATCGAAAGTCCGTTGTTTTTTGATATAGTAGCCGAGAGTTCCGGTGCCGTTGTCGGCTGCGGATTTATGGACGAACGCAACCCGATTCGCGGTATCGGGCCCGTCAGTGTCGATCGAACTTTTCAAGGCCGCGGCACGGGACGGGAAATCATGAAAGCTTTGCTGGAACGCGGACAGGACGCTGTGGGCATCCGTTTGGTTCAAGAATCTTTTAATATGGCGTCGCTGTCGCTGTACGCTTCTTTGGGTTTTGAGGTGAAGGAACCTTTCGTGTTAATGCAGGGCAAGTTTCGCAGCCAGCCGCAGCATGGGTTTGAAGTGCTGCCGATGGCTAGTGAGGATGTTGAGGAATGTGCCGCTTTGTGCGAAAAACTGTGCGGGTGCGATCGAACTTCGGAGATTGAAGACGCCCTGAATGAATTTTCTTCCTTCGTTGCCTGCCGGCAAGGTCAGATTGTGGCTTATACTTGTGCGGTGTCTGCTTTTAGCCACAGCGTCGCTCAAACTGAAGCGGATATGCAGGCTTTGCTATTGGGGGCTGCTGCGTACATTTCAGAAGAATTGCTTTCTTTTCACTTGCCGCTGAGGTATGCAAGTTTGTTTCGCTGGTGCTTGCAAGAGGGGCTGCGTGTCCTCAAGCCGATGGCGGTGATGGCAGTTGGCGAGTATCAGTCGCCGGAGGGATGTTGGTTTCCGTCTTTTGCTTATTGAGTACCAAGACGGTTAGGGCGCTTTTAATCGCTGAAATAATAGCCAGGATTGCATTTTACTTCCTCCTTCCTTCTTCCTTCTTCCCTCTTCCTTCTTCCTTCTTCCCTCTTCCTTCTTCCTTCTGATATATATGATATTCCCCGATTTCTCACAATTTTCGGAACTGGCAAAACAAGGCAATTTTGTACCCGTGTATCAAGAATGGGTTGCTGATTTGGATACGCCGGTGTCTGCGTGGTATCGGGTTTGTGCGGGTCAACCTTACAGTTTTCTGCTGGAGTCGGTGGAAGGTGGGGAAAAACTCGGGCGTTATAGTTTCTTAGGGTGCGATCCGCTGTGGATTTTGGAGGCTAAGGGCGATCGCACAACTCAAGTTTACCGCGACGGTTCCGAAAAAGTATTTACGGGCGATCCGTTTGCGGCTTTAACTGAATGTTTGCAGTCTTACAAACCCGTCAAATTGCCGCAGTTACCGCCGGGAATTGGCGGGCTATTCGGTTTTTGGGGTTATGAGTTAATTAAGTGGATAGAACCGCGAGTTCCGGTGCATCCAGCCAGCGAGAATGATTTGCCGGATGGGTTGTGGATGCAGGTTGATAATTTGCTGATTTTCGACCAGGTGAAGCGAAAAATTTGGGCCCTCGCCTATGCGGATTTGCGCGAGGTTGGCGTTGATTTGGCCGATGCTTACGGGCAAGCGTGCGATCGGGTGTCTCGGTTAGTTGATAAGCTGCAATCGCCACTTTCCCAGCAATCTACTCTCATAGAATGGACACCTCCCAATAACGGGCAAGATGCCCGTTCCACAACAGGAAATACAGAATTGGCTTACACGAGCAATATTACCCGTGAAAAGTATTGTGCCAATGTTTTAAAGGCTAAGGATTATATCAAAGCGGGAGATATTTTTCAAGTAGTTATTTCCCAGCGTTTGGAAGCTGAATACAGCGGCGATGCTTTTGCACTTTACCGCTCTTTGCGTCTGATTAATCCTTCTCCGTACATGGCTTATTTTAATTTCAGAGATTGGCAGATTATCGGTTCGAGTCCCGAGATTATGGTGAAGGCGGAAAATACTGCTGACGGCAAGAAGATTGCAACTTTGCGACCCATTGCCGGCACTCGCCGCCGGGGTAAAACTCATCAAGAAGATGATGCTTTGGCTGCTGAGTTGCTGCAAGATCCGAAGGAAATTGCGGAACACGTCATGTTAGTTGATTTGGGCAGGAACGATTTAGGCAGAGTATGCCGAAACGGTACTGTAAAAGTTGACGAATTAATGGAAATCGAGCGTTATTCTCACGTCATGCACATTGTGAGCAATGTGGTGGGAGAATTGGCTGAGGATAAGACAGCTTGGGATTTGTTGAAAGCTGGTTTTCCTGCGGGTACGGTTAGCGGTGCTCCGAAGATTCGGGCGATGGAGATTGTGCACGAGTTGGAAGGTTGTCGCCGGGGGCCGTATTCTGGGGTTTACGGGTATTATGATTTTGAGGGACAGTTGAATAGTGCGATCGCAATTCGGACTATGGTGGTTCGATCTCAAGGAGGCGATAAACATTCGGTTTCTGTGCAAGCAGGCGCTGGTTTGGTCGCTGATTCTAACCCCGATATGGAGTACGAAGAAACTCTCAATAAAGCCAGGGGAATGTTAGAAGCAATTCGCTGTTTGAAGTAGCAAGTTAAAAACTTCTTTTATCATGCTCGGCGGTTGAAACCGCTGCTACACAAACTACTGTTGAACGAGGGAAATGTGAATTTTTATATAGTTGACGTGTTTGCTGAGTCAAAATATGCTGGCAATCAACTAGCTGTATTTTGTGGGGCTGAAGTTGCCGAACTATCTGAGGCCCAAATGCTGCTGATAGCGAGGGAAATCAATTATTCAGAAACTACCTTTATTCGATCGCCCGATCCGCGAGATGGCGGCTATGACGTGCGGATATTCACGCCCAAGAAGGAATTGCCCTTTGCCGGTCATCCGACTTTGGGAACTGCGTTTGTGTTGCAGCAAGAGATTATTCGCGAAAAGGTCGATCGAGTAATTCTCAATCTAGCCGTCGGTCAAATTCCAGTTACTTTTAATTATCACAATGAATCGGCAGATATTTTGTGGATGCGACAAAACCCGCCTAGTTTTGGTCAAGTTTTATCAGCCGAAAGTCTGGCAAATGTCCTGAATTTAGAACCAGATGAAATTGATGCAAACTTCCCAATTCAAGAAGTTTCGACCGGAGTGCCGTTTATAATTGTCCCATTAAAAACTATCGCTTCGCTCAAAAAAGCTCAAGTCAACTTAGATAAATATTTTGAGCTAATTGATAGAATGGAAGCGAAAGAAATTTTGATATTTTGCCCAGAAACTTACAGCGACGTTAATGATTTAAGCGTCAGAGTTTTTGCCCATTCATTAGGAATTCCTGAAGATCCGGCGACTGGAAGTGCTAACGGCTGTTTGGCTGGATATTTGGTAGAATATGCTTATTATGGGGCAGCAAAGATTGATGTCAGAGTTGAGCAGGGTTATGAAATCGATCGACCTTCTTTGCTGTTATTACAAGCAGCCCAAAATGAAGGGGAAATAGCAGTTTTGGTTGGTGGTAAGGTGGTGATGGTTGCTAAGGGAGAATTTGTTTAGAATATTTAAGGGGAAATTATTAACCGCAGATTCACGCAGATCTACGCAGATCTACGGAGATCTGTACAGCTAGATTTAGATGCTTGTTTGGCGATCTAGATGTTACAATACTGCTAATATGAGCTACCTCATATTCCTCGATCCGCGTTATTGTTATGCTACAAAAATCATCCCTACCACATACTGTTCAATGCTTCCAACATTTTCGCGGACTTTAAATGTATCCCCTGACGCTTCTGAAGCGCTGCTTTCACTTCCATTAACCAGCTTGCTCGATTCACCGGAATTCAAGCAACTCTTGGGAAGCCTGGATAGTCGGTTGCTAAAAGAAACTTTGCCAACTGCTGGAACTGTTTTAGCTCAAAAGCTTCCGCTTTTTTACGATTGGTTGCAAACAGAACTAGGAATTAAAAACGTCCCTGACAGTCCCGATCATGCTACGAAATGGGTAGTCGGTTTTTTGAAGAATCAAGAAAGTTTAACTCGTTTAGTCGATCTGCACAAATCAATTCCTCGATCGTCATTAGAGCGATCGATCCCTCGTTTAGTTAGCGCCTTTGATGAAGTTCAACCCATCGCCGTAAAGCAAGAATGGGAAAAGGCGATATCGGCACTTTGTTTGGTTCTCGCCGTCGCAGCGCGGGAAAATCAGCCATCTGCAGCCTGAAGAAATTCTGTCTGAGTTTACACAAAGCGGTTTTTTCGGAAAACTTGCAATTGAGTGCGATCGATCTGAACGACTACTGGTCGCCGCTTGTTCAGGACGATCGCATTGTGTCTGTTTACCAACAGCAACTGCGCCAATATTGCCACAATCGCGCGCCTTTTGAGAAACTTGCCTTCAAAACGCGCCATTCGGACGATCGCCTCTTCGATTTTATAACAACAGTTGTTGCCTTTGGGGGAAATCACAAAAATCCTTCCCGGTATGTAATCGCCTTCATTTGCCCAGAAAGCATACCTTTCTCCTAAAGTAAAGTAGTGAAAAACATTGTTAGCCGTGGAAGTTTTAGCTAACTTTTCCGAAACGCCCAAAGAATTAAAAATTACAGTCGATCTAATATAATCCGGGTATTTTGCTGCTATTTGCTGAGCAACTTTGCCGCCCAAACTTTCTCCGATGACATCCGGCGGATTTCCGCTGTGAAATTGCTGCTTTATCCAATCAATAGCACCCGCAGTTTGCGCCGATTTTAACTGGCGTTCTAGTTTTGCCATAAATACATCGGGCGTATCTTCCAACACGCGCTCGAAAGGATACCAAGAACCGTATCCGCGAATCACAATAACAGGCGGATTATTGCCAGAAATGGGAACGCGACTTTCAGCATAAAAACCAGTGCGAGAGTCTTCAAACACTTTTTCTATGATATAATTTCCCTCAATAACTTGCCCTTGCTCGTGTCGGATGTAAATTGAAGGGTTATTGGGTTTAAAAGTATCGTGCAGTTGGGGTTTTGCAAACTTTTCGTAGAGGGAATCTAGCAAGTGCCTTCCCGTTTGGCGATCGACAAAATCGAATTCAGTTCCTTTCATTATCTGGTAGCGGTCGGTTTTACCAACAATATTTAATAAGTACAAAAAATCTACATAAACCCGCAACCGCACAACGAATAATCTAAATTAAGTTTTACTTGGATCGAATGGCAAAAATCTACATAACATTTACCGTTGAGTGAGTGAGAGGGCTGGTTTTAGAGATTGTCAATGATTGGCAAATATTCTATGTGATATCAAATCCAGTAGCATCGTCGGGCATAAAATCCAGTCAACAGTCAACCGCGGACGGTGCAACGGGAACTAATATAATTCATCTGCGTTTATCTGTGTTTATCTGCCTGTATCTGCGGTAAAAAAAAGAGAAGGTATTAACCGCAGATGACAATGGATTGACGCCGATGCACGCAGAGGTCGAGAATAGAGTCAGAGGGGGGGTTTTTAACATTGTCACTTATTAGCGCAAACATTGTATGTGAAACCCGCCCCTAGCAAATCATTTTTACAAAACTCGCAACGTGCTAGCAATACTATGGACTGCTTCCATCGCGCGAATTTCATCGAGTGCTTCTTGAAAATTACCTTCCCTAACATCGTGAGTCACGACGACAATTTCTGCTAAATCGTCGTGAATCCCCGTCTGCACAATTGATTCCAAACTAACTTTGTGATTGCCGAAACAAGTGCCGAGTTTGCCAATTACCCCCGGAGTATCGCGCGTCAGAAAACGGGCGTAAAAGCGAGTAACAAGTTCCTGCATCGGAGCAATTTTGCAGTAGTGTTGGTGACTGCAACTCAGCAAAGGATGAGGAATCGGAACAGTTTCGGTTTTCAGGATTGCCGCCACATTCATGATGTCGGATACTACGGCGCTAGCTGTTGGGCCTGCACCCGCGCCGCGCCCGTAGAGCATCAATTGCCCGATCGGCTCTCCTTCGACTAAAATTGCATTGTAAACCCCGTTAACACTCGCCAGCGGATGAGTTTTCGGCACAAAACTAGGATGCACTCGAATTGAAAGCAATTCGCTTTCTCCCTGCGCTTGCTCGCCATTGCGGCGGGAGGTTTCTTGAGCAATAGCCAACAATTTAATCACAAATCCCAGCTTGTCGGCGTAGTTAATATCAGCCGCACTAACTTTTCTGATACCTTCGCAGTGAACATCTGCTAATTTGATGCGTCCACCAAAAGCTAGCGAGGCTAAAATAGCAATTTTATCGGCCGCATCTAATCCATCTACATCTGCTGTGGGGTCAGCTTCAGCATAACCTAATTGTTGGGCGTCGGCGAGCACTTCGGCAAAGTCTGCGCCTTCTGTTTGCATCCGCGTCAGGATGTAATTAGTTGTGCCGTTGACGATGCCGGTGACAGTTTGAATGCGGTTTGCACCTAAGGATTGTTTCAGGCTTTGAATGACTGGAATGCCGCCGCCGACAGCAGCTTCTAGCATTACGTAAACGCCTTTGTTGTTGGCGGCCTCGAAGATTTCATTCCCGTAGCGGGCGATAACTGCTTTGTTGGCAGTGACGACGTGCTTGCCGCTGGCAATAGCTTGCAGAATGAGCGATCGCGCCGGTTCCAATCCGCCAATCAATTCTACTACAATATCAATTTCCGGGTCAGTTGCGATCGCTTCTAGGTCAGTTGTCAGCACATTTTCTGGCAATTGTAAAGACCGAGTTCGAGAAATATCGCGCACTCCCACCCGATAGATTTCCAATTCCTGCAACAGCGGATGGCGGCCATTTGGGGAGAGCAAAATCTCTGCTGTTCCCGCGCCAACTGTACCCAAACCTAACAAACCAATTTTGAAAGCCACGACTTTGACCCGTAGAAACTCAATTAAGCCACAACCATTGTAGGCTATTCCCGTACCGGAGCAATCAAAATAGTATTGTAGGGTACGCATTCCCTACCTGACAAGTCGGATACAATTGCCCTAAAAACAATTGTAGGGCGAGCCAAGCTCACCCTACAAATCAGATTAAATCAGGTAACAGATTAATAAGTTTCAACGTGCCAACGGTGCTCTTTCTTCAACTGTTTCTGATAGCCAGCCCAGTCAACGCCGTACTTGCTAGAAGCAGCCGACATTCCTTCATCAATTCCGCCTTCCATACCCTTCAAACCGCAGATATAAGTGTGAGTATTTGGTTTTTGAACCAATTCCCACAATTGGTCTGCGTTTTCTTGAATCCGGTTTTGAATGTACATCTTGCCGCCGTCAACATTTTTTTGCTCGCGGCTGATGGCATAAGTCAAGCGGAAATTATCGGGGAATTCTTGTTGCAATTGCTCCAACTCTTCCTTATAGAGAATGTTGGGAGTGTAAGCAACTCCAAAGAACAGCCAAGCTAAACCTTTGAACTTGTAATCTGGATTGTTTTCTTTAAACATCCGCCACAAATAAGCCCGGAAAGGAGCAATACCCGTACCGGTAGCCATCATAATCACGGTGGCTTCCTCGTCGTCAGGCAATAACATTTCCTTGCCTACAGGGCCGGTAATTTTGACATCATCTCCAGGTTGCAAACCGGTGAGAAAAGTCGAACAAACACCAAAGACTTTTTCACCGGTTTCTGGGCTTTTGTACTCTAGGCGGCGGACGCACAGAGAGACTGTTTTGTCGTCTACATCGTCTCCGTGACGGGTGGAGGCGATCGAATAAAGGCGAATTTTGTGAGGTTTGCCGTTTTTATCAGTCCCATCGGGAATAATCCCGATACTTTGACCTTCGAGATAGTGTAACTTGCCTCCAGAAATGTCAAATTTGACGTGACGGACTGTACCCTCGCCGCCTTCTCTGACCAATTCTTCTGTAGAAAGGCACTTACCAATATAGGGATTGGCCGGCTTGTAGAGGTTAACAGGAACCTGAACTTTTTCCTTGGCTTGAGTCATGGGCTTAGTTTTTTCTCCAGATTTCTGACTCTGTAGCCCTGCTTCTGGTGCGGCTTTGCCATTATTAGTTTCGGGAGCGCTGTTTGAGGGGCGGATGCTGATGATTTTGCCACCCATGCGAGCAATTCTGCGCATTTCCTGATTCATGCGATCGTAGGGCACGGAGATAAATACGCTGCCGCTACGGCGAATCGGGTTACTTGCTTGGTCAGTTGCTTCGCTCTGACGCATACCCTCCACTTCGTAGACAAAGATGCGGCTGCCTGATTCTGAGTTTGCCGCAACACCAGATATGCTTGGGCTGTACATTTGTTGATTTTCCTTCACGATACAGAGTTATAAAGAAAGAGAATGTGACGTTAGACTCAATTTACTTTTTTCTTAAGGCCATCGGGACTAATTGGCCGCGCCAATTTTTGGGCCTCGCCACGCCGGCAGGAGTGTTGAAGTTGCGATCGCTCGCGTATCCAATCCCTACTAGCCGAACGCCGCGCTCACCGAGCCCTGTTGCGTTCGGCTGTTGACCTATAGCTATTGTTGTCTGCGTACTGCAAATATTTTACCCGATCGGGGGATCTGCCCCGATAAGTCGTTCTGATTTGGGGATTCGGGGACAGGATTCGAGGGGGAGGGGTAGAAGGTAGAGGGTTCGAGGATTTGACTCTAGGGGGAATAGGGGATTGAAATATACAATTTAAATGCAGTACAGCCTAAAGGAGGATTTCACCAGTTAATGAGGTTGAGCTTGTAGGGAGCCGATGCATTCTGGTAAGATTAACCACTAAAGTTAGTATTAATTACTTGCGTTGAAGATTGCTTGGGTCTTCCCGGGCAGGCAGTCAACTGACTGCTGTATGCTGGTGAGAACTCCATCGTCTCGGGGTAGCAAAGCCGCACAAAGCCTGCTTGTCGCTATCTGGGGACTGAAATTTTGTGGAATCTAGACTTGAGTTAGTTAGTAAACAGTGATTTTGTTAGAGGGAAACTATGACCAGTAAGCCGGATCGCGTGGTTTTAATTGGCGTTGCCGGAGACTCCGGATGCGGAAAATCTACTTTTTTGCGCCGATTGACAGATTTGTTCGGGGAAGATTTCGTTACGGTAATCTGCCTTGACGACTATCATTGTCTCGATCGCAAGCAGCGCAAGGAAACAGGGATTACAGCCCTTGACCCCAGAGCGAACAATTTTGACCTGATGGCCGAGCAAATGAAGGCGCTCAAAGAAGGTCACGCGATCGACAAGCCGATTTACAACCACGAAACCGGTCTGCTCGATCCTCCTGAGCGGGTAGAGCCGAATCACGTGATTGTGATTGAAGGGCTGCATCCCCTTTACGACGAGCGAGTTCGATCGCTCATCGACTTCAGCGTCTACCTCGACATCAGCGACGAGGTAAAAATTGCTTGGAAAATCCAGCGCGACATGGCGGAACGGGGCCACCGTTACGAAGACGTGCTGTTTGCGATCAATGCTCGCAAACCGGATTTTACCGCCTACATCGACCCGCAAAAGCAATATGCAGATGTGGTAATTCAAGTGTTGCCGACGAACTTGATCAAAGATGACAAAGAGCGGAAGGTTCTGCGCGTGCAGATGATCCAGCGCGAAGGCATCGCCAATTTTGAGCCTGCGTATTTGTTTGACGAAGGTTCAACAATTAACTGGGTTCCTTGCGGCCGCAAGCTGACTTGTTCCTATCCCGGAATTAAGATGTACTACGGGCCCGATGCTTTCTACGGTCACGAAGTCTCGATTTTGGAAGTAGATGGTCAATTCGAGAATCTCGAAGAAGTTATTTACATCGAAAGCCATTTGAGCAAGATTTCTACGAAGTATGAAGGCGAGTTAACTCACCTGTTGCTCCAGCACCGCGAATATCCTGGTTCTAACAATGGAACTGGTTTGTTCCAAGTGTTAGTGGGATTGAAGATGCGGGCGACTTACGAGAAGTTGACTGCAAAAGAAGCGAAAGTGGCTGTTAGTGTTTAGAACCCTGACATGAAAGATTTGGGAGGCGCAATTGCGCCTCTTTTTTTGTGGAGAAATGAACCGCAGAGGGCGCATAGGGCGCAGAGTAGAGTTAGGGGAGGGTGTTTGGAAGTAGAGAAGTTAAGAAGGTTTTTCCGGCTTCATTCAGGTCGCTATCTAGGGAAAAAGTTAGACTGCGAACTCGAATATCGTCATTTTTTATATCTAGTGGCTGTTGGAGGTTTTGCGGGTAGATGAGAATTGCATTTTGGCACTTTAAGGCATTTGCGTAAGCAACTATTTGATGAATGTCATTATTGGCTACTCTATCGGGAGCTTTGTATTTTGTATCGAGGACGTATTGGACTTTTTTTGTGGCAATATCGCACAGCAGTAAGTCAATCCGATCGAAATAGTTTTGGTCATGTGTAACTCGGTGTTGTTGTTTGACAAAAAAGCCTTTTGGTGTATTTGCTTTGAGCCATTCAGCCACAAATTGTTCATATAAATTAGCCATGTCTATGAGAAAAGGGAGCATTTCGCGATCGCCTTTTTCGTGACTAGGCACTGTGTTATCTAAAAAGAATCGACATAAGGCGTGTAAAAGTTGATAATCTTCATTCAAACGGTGATAATTTCTATCAATACAAGCTTTTGATTTAAAAGGTTTTAATGTAACAAATCCTTGGAGTGCGTGAAAGGCTTTTCGCACAGTGGATGAAACAGATTCACGGCACAAACCGCTGCGACCAATGATGAAAAGTGTCCAAGCCAGAATTTGATTATCTTCAATATCGCCTGTTTGTTCGTTATAGTGGCATTTTAGTTTAACATCCCAAGGTTTTTGCAGGGCTGACCGCAAATCGATGCGACCGCGAATGTAGGCGAGTCTTTCGGTTTTGGATAAGTAATCGCGATATAATCCTTTGCGACAGCGTTCTAGAATTTTGTGGGCAAGAATGTTAGCTAATTTCTCGTAACTTTGTTCTAAAGATTGGCACTGAATCGATCCTTGGGGAAATTTTATCTTAAGGTTGTAGGCATAGTCAATCATTCCGAAGAGGTTGTTTATGGGAACCTGTGGACGGATGGCGATGTGAAATTCTGGAGTGATGGGAATGTGGCCAACTCTGCCTTTAGATTTTAAGTGCCATTGATATTTTGTTTTAAAGTTGGGAAATTCTATATCAATTTCCTTGTCATAATTATTGTATATTTTTTGTCCTACTGATTCGGGGATTGAGTCTTGTTCAAAGCTTGCGGATTTATATTCTGTGAGTTCGATGATTTGGGGTGATTCTCGTTTCATAGATGCTGGAACGCCGTGTTTGTGGTAATAATTGTAGTGTTAGATTATCAATTGCTCAATTCATCTTTGATTTTATCCCAGAGCAATTCATCCATTTTTGCCTGATTATCAAAGAAGTATTCTTCAAGGTATGGCTCGATTTCCATTTGCCAAATATCTTGGATATCTTCAGTTAAGGTTTTTGTCAAAAAGAAGGATATGCCTAATTCATAGTGTTTGTTGTTAATTGCGCGATTGACATTTTCTAGAATGCTAGTTAATTTATCAACTGGAAAACCTGTTTCCTCTCTGTGGTGATACTGTCGCAGCACTTCATAGTTTGGATAGACGGGAATGAATGCGAAACGGCGGCGGAGTGCATTATCAACTAAGGCAATAGAACGGTCGGCGGTGTTCATTGTGCCAATAATGCGGACATTTGTAGGGATTCTAAATAGTTTACCGCTGGCTAGTATAATAGAGCGTGCTGTGTCTTGTCGGTCATCTAGGAGATACATTAACTCGCCAAAGACTTGAGAGAGATTTGCGCGATTAATTTCATCAATAATGAGAACGCAAGTGTCTTCACAGGCTTCGGCTTGTTTGCAGAATTCTAGGAATCTACCGGGAACTATTGAGTAGGTTAATTGTGCGTTTTTAGTTGTTGGGCGGAGACCTTCGATAAAGTCTTCGTAGGTGTAGGCGGGGTGAAATTGGATAATGTCTGAGAAACCGTCACCGCCGCCGATTAAGTGTTTGGCTAGTTTTTCGGCTATAAAGGTTTTTCCGGTTCCGGGTGGGCCTTGGATGATGGTTTGGCCTTTGCGGTTAATGGCGTGTATCCATTGCGTTAGTTGGGTTGGTTGAAAACCAGTAATTTCAGAAATTTTTTCCAGTTGATACTCTGGATTAAATTCCTTTTCATACACTGAAAAATATTGACTGATAAGAAGCTCTGGGTTATTATTTGCTCCGGTCAAGTTAAAAATTAATAATAAGGGAAATAGTTTTTTAAAGGTTTGTGCTATTTTTTGAATTAAGTGTTTGGCAGAATATCTTAGTATTTCCTCTGACTCAAGTGATATCGCGACTTGAACATCAAAACCTCTAAGCCGTTCCAATTCGGTTTTTGGATAGCTATTTATTTCTGATAACATACTTTCTAATAGTTGATGAATAGATTTTTCAGGCTTCATTATGCGGTTTAATCTTTCCCCCAAATCATTTGTTGTTAGACAACAATAAGAAAAATAATGTCTGGGGGGAAGGTGATAACGTTTAAGAATTTCGATTAATTTAACGTTATTTCCATAATCTTTGTAGCAATTTACCATTGGCGGAAAGAAATGGTTGTGTCCAGAAAAACCAAAAATTAATGTCTGGTTTTCAACTCTTAACATTAACTTATCAGATTGCCTACTATTAGCCCTACCGTTAAAACAGTAGTCTACACTGTAGACTACTGTGGATTTCAAAGATTGTGTTTGAATGCTGGCAAAGCTCTCCTGCTTGATATCTATATATTTTTTAATAAAATCAGGCAACTGCTCTTCTACCTGGCTTAAAATATACTTGACTGGCTCTTCTACATATTTTAAGAAATCTTTTTTGTGTTCCCGGTAAAAATCTGAACTGGGATTTTCATTAAATTGTGCCAATAGGTTAAATGTGTTTACTGAAAAAGGACTTTCAGGATGTACAAAAACTTGTTCCATTTTTTCTGTATCTTTAAGGTGACTCAATTGTTGTTCTTAAATTATTGTAGCCGATCGCCCTTCCCGACACCAGATATCTGAGATGCGATCGCACCCACCATCCTTACCCACATCAATGCCCTCCCAAACCAGTAACACTGGCAAAACCGCTAACAACAGTTCCCGGAAAATTTAAACTTGTGTCGAAACTATCTAAACGTGCTATATTCAACTCCGTAAACCCTGAACTGCACTTTCAATTATTGCAAAGTGAGCCACAAATCAACTTCAATCGCCGAGTGACTCAGATTTACCAAATTGTGTCTATACTAGATAATTGAATCCGGCGATCGCGACTAATAACGGGTACATTAAGATACAAAGCAGTAGCAGCAATAATGCGATCGGGCAAATCGGGAATTTGCGATCTGTCAACTTGCCTTAAAGTCAAAGCTATATTGCGATCGAAAGGAATTTCAACCAATAACGCATCATCGCTCTCAACTTCTCTCAATAATAGATCGAGAGTAGTTGAATTAATCCGCCCTCACTCGCTTAGATAGACAATTTCTGCTAATGTAATTGATGAAAAAGCCACCTGATTTCCTTCGGCAGCTATCTGTTCTATTGTCGTTCTAGCAGTCACCGAAAGTCGCTTTCTCCACAAATATATACAAGATCACAGCATGAGTATCAGCTACAGCACGCAGCATTAGACATCCTCCCTTGGGAAATTCGCCCATTCTTCGCTGCGAGCTTCATCTATATCAGCGGCAGAAGGTGCAATTCCCAAGTCAGCACATAAACCCCACAATGATTTGCGGGGAGTCGGCCCAACAACTAATTCTCGTTCTATTTCAGAAAATATCCACTTAATCAATCGTAACTTTTCGGCTAGAGACAAGTGCTTAACAAGATTTAAAACCGCCTCAAAAGTCATGTTTTTTATGTTTCAATTTGTAATTGATGTAATTGTAGCATTTTGGCTGCCAAGCACAGCATCACCAGGTTAGGGTTGAGAAGATTCGTTTACCACGGTTCCCGGAAAAGTTAAAACTGTGTCGAAACTATCTAAACGTGCTATATTCAACTCCGTAAACCCTGAACTGCCTTTTCAGGTATTGCAAATTTATAAACGAGTCAACTGAATGCTCTCTACTTTCAAGAAATTAGCTTCAATTGCAATCTTCTTTGTCGCAGTAAAACTTTTAGTTAACTATCCCCCTTTCAGAGAAGCAGAAAATTATATCGCAAATAGAAATCCAGCAAGTGCCACCTTAGACAATGGAACTCTGCACCAAAAATCCAGCAGCCCGCCTCCGGTACCTCGCAAAAAATCACCGGAGCAAAAGTTCGATGTAGTAGTGTATGGCGATGAAGTACCGGGGATATGTGCGGCGATATGGGCTAAGAAAACTTTAGGCGCAAAGGGCAAAGTTGCGATCGTGCGATCGAACTACGGAAGTGCCCCTTTGGGCGGCTTACTCACCCGCGGCGGTTTAGCTTACATCGATTTAGATAAAATCCCCGATTGGTACCGCCAACCCTACGCCCAATGTTTTAAGGAATTTTTAGATAAAGCGAATGCGCCCGAATCTTGCTTAGACCCAAAAAGGGCAGATCGAGCTCTCAAACAGATGCTTTCAGCAGCAAAAGTCAAAGTTATTTCCAACTCAACTCTTACTCCCCGCGTCGTAGATAAAAAAATTGAATATGCCGAAGTAAAAGGCAGCAATCTAATAATTAAAGCCAACTCTTTTATTGACGTAACTCAAGATGCCGAATTCGCCAGAAAAGCAGGGTTATCTTATTATACAGGATATGAATCTCAAAATATAAAATCCAAAAATGAAACTTTAGCTGTCTCTGTAGTTCCGAGAATTACAGGTATAACGATGTCCGAATTCCGCAGCATAGAAGATGAAATTCTCTACAACAGGCCTTTGGTAAAAAAGATTAAAGAAAGCATTATGAAATCTAAAGATCCGGCTAGTACAAAATTCTGGATGAGGAATTTCTGGAGTACGATTTATCAGCCATATACAGACGGCTACGACATCAGAAGCGTAGCTATTGGAGCAGCGTATCACATAGACAGAAATCTGCCCTTTAGCCAAAATAAAGGATTCTTTTTTGATAAAGGCAATGTCTGCGTTTATAACAAAAATGTGCTCTCCTGGAACGGGTTTCTGTTTAAATACCAAGTTGACCAAATCATGAAGATGGAAGCTAACGGCAGAAAACCGACTCCTGAGATGATTAGAGAAATGTCATTTCTCCAATACTGGCTACAAAAGAAATCTGGTAAAGATGTGAGAGTATTTATTCCAGACGAGGTTTATATCAGGCAAACTTTGAACGTTCGCGATGTGGTAGATCCGCTGACGGGGCAGGAGATTATCAAAGGGGGAACTGCACCCGAAAAGTCGATCGGCAGTTTTTCCTACGATTTCGATATGCGGGGCGGAGTCAAGAATTTATCTGCCAGAATTCCGCCGCTGCCCGTGTATAATTTCGGCATAGAAAACGCTTTGGCTAGCAAAGTCAAGAATTTAGCCATTGTCGGGCGATCGTCCGGTTATGTGGGTATGGCTGTATCCGTCGGGCGAATTGCGACGGTGAATATTTATCAAGGACAAGGTGTGGGCGTGGCCGCTGGTTTGGCTAGCAAGTTCGGCGTGCCACTGAATACGATTACTTCGGCTGAAACGAAAAAAACTCTGGAGACTTTAACGGGGAAAACTACGTATTTGTCGGGGAGAGATACGAGTTATGGCGTGGATTATAAGGAAGTGAAGTAATTCGGTAATATTTTTACTAAGTAAATCCACTGAATTAAACGTAAAGTACGATCGCACTGTCTGAACCCCGAATTCTTTAAGCATTCGGGGATCTCGGCGTTCTGTTTTTTTAAGCAGAATTCTCCCTGCCGGGCCGATTATATGAAGTTCTATTACAAAAACTGTCGTGACGCATAAAAAGTAGAGATTGACTCAGATAGAAAAATAGACCACCTCTGGCTGTTTTATAACTCTAATACTGAGATTTCAAGATGAACATTAATGGAACGTTGGCTGACGATACTCTCAATGGCACTGCCGATGCAGACTCAATATTTGGACAACAAGGCTCTGACTTAGTGTTTGGCCTCGATGGGGATGATTTAATCTATGGCAAGCAAGCAGATGACAAGCTACACGGTAACGAAGGTAATGATACTGTGTACGGTGGCAAAGGCAACGATACTGTGTACGGCGGCAAAGGAGAGGATAAACTCTTTGCTGACTCTGACGATAACTTGCTCTACAGCAACGAAGGCAATGATACCCTTAACGGTGGCAAAGGCAATGATGTTTTGTACGGTGGCAAAGATAATGACAGCTTGTTAGGCAACTTCGGGGATGACATTCTCTATGGAGATAAGGGAGCAGATACCTTAACTGGGGGGAATGGTAATGACACTTTCTTTATCGGTAAGACTACCGGCGGCCCTCAGCTTTTGGATGCGGACTTTATTGTTGACTATACAGACGGTGAGGATGTAATTAAGTTAAGCAGCGACCTTGCGTTGGATGACCTCAAAATTTATGTGGGTAAAGGGGTTTATTCTGGCTACACGATTATTCAGGATGAGGCAACAAGCCAATACTTGGCAGTTTTGGAGGGTACGAACAGTATCGCTATTGCTGATTCTAGCGGGGTTAACACTGTGAGGCCGGAGCCTTTGCCAACACCTGCACCGACGCCGACACCTGCACCGACTCCGACGCCTGCACCGACTCCGACACCTGCACCGACGCCGACACCTGTGACGACTCCGACACCTGCACCGACGCCGACACCTGCACCGACGCCGACACCTGTAGTCACAACGCCGACACCTGTAGTCACAACGCCGACACCTATAGTCACGACTCCGACACCTGTAGTCACGACTCCGACACCTGTAGTCACAACGCCGACACCTGTAGTCACAACGCCGACACCTATAGTCACGACTCCGACACCTATAGTCACGACGCCGACACCTGTAGTCACGACTCCGACACCTGTAGTCACGACTCCGACACCTGCGGTGACAACACCCACACCTGCGGTAACAACACCGACACCTGCACCTACTAGCGGGCTGTTTGATTTTGCCACTTCTACTGCGGCTGTAACCCAAGACTTCGGGACTTTCACTTTAGCTGTTAACGTTACCGGTAGCGCTTTTGCTGACAACTTCACAGGGACGGCTTTTGCTGACGTGCTATTTGGCGGTACGGGGCCGGATACTCTCAGCGGCGGCGCTGGTAATGACTCCCTGAGTGGCGGTGATGGGCCGGATTTATTTATCTACGGTTCAGTTCCCAGCTTGAGTCAGGGTAATGATACTATTTCTAACTTCCAAAGCGGTCAGGACAAGTTGCAGCTATCTGCGGATTATGGTTTTACTGATGTGGCGAGTGCGATCGCTGCCTTGCAAACTACTACTGAGGGGTTGTCTCTTCCCTTGGGAAATGGTGGAGGGAGCATTTTATTTGGGAGTGTGACTTCTCTGAGTGCTGGGGATATTGCGATCGTTTCGACGCCAACACCTGCGGTAACGCCTACGCCACCAGCGACACCACAAGTGCCTACTCCGCCTACGCCTAACGGATTTAATATCACGTTCGATTATCGTTACGATACGACAGGTTTCTTTAACGATCCTAGTCGCAAAGCAGCGCTGGAAGCAGCAGGTAAAATCTGGGAAGATCTCATCAAAAACGATTTTCCCGATCCACCTATTGGGATATCTGGGACAATAACCCATCCGATTACAGGGCAGCCCCAAAATGTTACCTTCGATTCCCAAATTGATGATATGGTTCTGTTCGTCGGCGGTCAATCTCCAGTTTTTGGCAGTAATCCAAACGCAGCAGGACAGCTACTTTCTGGTCAAACAGTTCGATATGACAGCATTCGACAAGCAAGACCGGGCGATATTTTTGGCAGCATCTCTTTTGAATCAAGTCTTAACTGGTTCTTTGACCCAACACCTGGAACTGTTGATGATATTCCATTAACCCAAAATGATTTCATTAGTGTTGCCGTACACGAAATTGGTCACTCCCTTGGTTTCTACCCATCCACGCAGGGAACAGGCCCTAACTCTCTCAATGTTAATGGCGGTAATCCGATTCCATTTATGCCTGGTGGTAATCCTCACATCGATCAAAACTTCCGAATTGATGGTCAATCACCAGTTATGTCACCAAGTGCTGGTGGACGATTCCCAACAAGAGCGGATTTAGCAGTCTTGGCGGATAAAGGTTATCAAATTCCTAGCCTTGCTGGTTATGTCTCACAAGAAAAACCACCGATCGCAACCCCAAATAGTGACAATTTTACTGGTACTGATGGTAATGATACGATCGATCTTTTAGGTGGAGATGATTTCGCCTCTGGATATGAAGGTAATGATGTGCTATTTGGCGGTGATGGCAACGACTATTTTGACGGCGGTATCGGTAATGATAGCTTGATTGGTGGTGCTGGTCAGGACTATTTCAACTTTAATATCACTCAAGATGTATTAATCGGACAAGATGTCATTTATTCCTTCTCTGTCGCCGAGAACGATGTGATTCAACTTCGGGGTTCGGGGTTAACTGCAAGTACAGTTTTAAGCCAGGTCAACAGCACTGGTAAAATTACTTTTGCTTCGGGCGGTCAACTTACTGTCTTCTCTGATGCTCCTTTGACTGCAAGTAATTTGTTCCTTTTGTAATTGAGGGATATTTTGTAAGTAGAATTATAAGAGCGATCGCACATTATTTCCCAAAGTGCGATCGCTCTTTCTTTGCCTGTAAAAGTAAAATAAGATATTTTTGAAATACTAAATCCTGCACCAGCTCAATTAAAGCTAAAATCATCAGAGGCGCGATCGCACTTTCTCCCAAACACTCCTCTTCCTCCCCCGCTGTGGCACAATCTAAATAAGATCAAACTCTCAAGCCACCATGACCGCAAACCTACCCCCGCAATACGACCCCAAAGCCACCGAAACCAAGTGGCAAAAATACTGGGAAGATAATCAAACCTTCAAAGCTGACCCAGAAGCCGGCGGCGAACCTTACTGCGTCGTCATCCCGCCGCCAAACGTGACCGGCAGCCTCCACATGGGACACGCTTTTGAAGAGACGCTGATTGATGTCCTCGTCCGCTATCACCGCATGACTGGACGCAATACGCTGTGGTTGCCGGGAACGGATCATGCTAGCATCGCAGTTCAAACTATTCTCGAAAAGCAACTCAAAGCAGAAGGCAAAACTCGCCACGATTTAGGCCGAGAAAAATTCTTGGAACGGGCCTGGGAGTGGAAAGCTGAATCGGGCAATACTATTACTAATCAATTGCGCAGTTTGGGCGTGTCTGTCGATTGGTCGCGCGAACGCTTTACGATGGATGAAGGCTTATCCGCTGCGGTTTTAGAAGCGTTTGTCCGCCTGTACGATGAGGGGCTGATTTATCGCGGTAATTACCTGGTGAATTGGTGTCCGGCCAGTCAGTCTGCTGTGTCGGATTTGGAGGTAGACCAGCAGGAAGTTGACGGGCATTTGTGGCATTTCCGCTATCCTTTGACGGACGGTTCTGGTTATTTGGAGGTGGCGACGACTCGGCCGGAAACGATGTTGGGGGATACTGCGGTGGCGGTGAATCCACAGGACGATCGCTACAAGCATCTTATCGGTAAAACTGTCACTTTGCCGATCGTGAATCGCGAAATCCCAATCATTGCTGATGAGTTTGTCGATCCGACTTTCGGAACTGGTTGTGTCAAGGTGACACCCGCCCACGATCCGAATGACTTCGAGATGGGTAAGCGTCACAATTTGCAGTTTATTAACATTATGAATAAGGACGGCACTTTAAACGAAAATGCCGGAGAGTTCCAGGGACAAGACCGATTTATTGCCCGAAAAAATGTGGTGCAGCGCTTAGAAAATGACGGGGTTTTGGTTAAAATAGAAGATTACAAGCATACAGTTCCCTACAGCGAACGCGGCAAAGTCCCGGTCGAACCTTTGATATCTACGCAATGGTTTGTCAAGATAGATCCTCTTTCTCAACGTGCTTTAAAAGAATTAGACCAAAATAACTCACCAGTCTTTGTTCCTGAAAGATGGACAAAGGTTTACCGCGATTGGTTGGTGAAGCTGAAGGATTGGTGTATCTCCCGACAATTGTGGTGGGGACACCAAATCCCGGCTTGGTATGCTGTTAGCGAAACCCAAGGAGAAATTACTGACACGACGCCTTTTGTGGTGGCGAAAAGTGAAGCTGAAGCTAGGGAAAAAGCTAAGGCTAAGTTTGGTAATGACGTGCAGCTAGCAAGAGATCCAGATGTACTGGATACTTGGTTTTCGTCTGGGTTGTGGCCTTTCTCAACTTTGGGATGGCCGGACGAAACTAAGGATTTGGATTTTTACTATCCGACAACTACTTTGGTTACAGGTTTTGATATCATCTTTTTCTGGGTTGCTAGAATGACGATGATGGCAGGACATTTTACTGAAAAGATGCCTTTTGATACTGTTTACATTCACGGTTTGGTGTTGGATGAAAACGGTCAAAAAATGTCTAAAAGTAAAAATAACGGTATCGATCCGCTGCTGTTGATTGGCAAGTACGGTACTGATGCCTTGCGCTACACTTTGGTTAAGGAAGTGGTAGGGGCCGGTCAAAATATTCGCATGGAGTACGATCGCAAAACTGATGAATCGAAATCGGTGGAATCTTCCCGGAATTTCACTAATAAGTTGTGGAATGCGGCCAGGTTTGTGATGATGAATTTGTCGGGACAGACTCCGCAGCAATTGGGGAATCCTGCGGTTGAGGATTTAGAATTGTGCGATCGCTGGATTCTTTCTCGTTATTATCAAGTTGTGAAAGAAAGTCGCAATTGTTTGGAAAATTACGGTTTGGGGGAAGCGGCGAAGGGACTTTATGAGTTTATTTGGGGCGATTTTTGTGACTGGTATATTGAGTTAGTAAAATCTCGCTTGCAGCAGGATGCTGAACCAAATTCTAAGAAAGTGGCACAGCAAACTTTTGCTTTTGTGTTGGAAGGTATTCTGAAACTGCTGCATCCTTTTATGCCGCACATTACTGAGGAAATTTGGCACACTCTGACTCAAACAGGTGATGGTGAATGTTTGGCTTTGCAAGCTTATCCTGAAGCGGATATCTCGCTAATTGATGCTGATTTGGAACAGCAGTTTGAGTTGTTGTTCGGTACAATTCGCACTATTCGCAACTTGCGGGCAGATGCTGATATCAAACCCAGTGTGAAGGTGACGGCGATTTTGCAAAGCGAAAGCGAGAAAGAACGCCAAATCATCTCAGATGGAGGCGTTTACATTCAGGATTTGGCAAAAGTCGAAAATCTGACAGTTACTGCTAGTTTGGATGCAGATTTGGGACAGACAA
The DNA here is from genome assembly GCF_036700785.1 of Microcoleus sp. S28C3. Taxonomy (NCBI): domain Bacteria; kingdom Bacillati; phylum Cyanobacteriota; class Cyanophyceae; order Oscillatoriales; family Microcoleaceae; genus Microcoleus; species Microcoleus sp. S28C3. Next base: position 81,731 of record NZ_JAUBPO010000010.1, read on the forward strand.
TTGCTGGGGTTGTCGGTACTGTGCAAGTATTGATTCCTCTGGCTGGGGTGGTGGATTTGGTGGCTTTGCGTGCTAAATTAGAGAAGAAGCTGAGCAAGGTGGAAGCAGAAATTAAGCATACTGCGGCGCGTTTGACTAATCAGAAGTTTGTGGACAAGGCTACTCCTGATGTGGTTCAGGGCGCGAGGGATGCTTTGGCGGAAGCCGAAAAACAAGCGGAGATTTTGCGCGATCGGCTAAAGGTGTTTTAATAGTTGACTGTTGACTGTTGCGGGGGCGGGTTTACGAGATAGTTAGTTTCAGGCAATTATTGTTGGTAAAACCCGCCCCTACGAACTCGCAAATCCTACAACAAATAACTAATAACCCCTATCTAAGAACCAATAACCAATTACTAATTACCCTCATGTTATATTTAGCCCAAGTACAAAATCAGGAAAGTTTAGGTGAGATAAGTCTGCAATTGCTGGCTTGCCAAAATTCTGATGATACTTGGGCTATTCTTAGTGAAGAAAGTTTCTTGACATTACAGAAAGATTTTGATCGAAATCAAATTAACTCTGCAACTAATGTTTTAAATGAAGGGATTTTAGTATTAGCAAATGTTGACGAAAATAGCCAGATTTTACATATTCAAGCAGCGACCAACTGGGTGCTACAATTAGTAGATAAATATTTAACAACAGGCTTTACTCCCGATTTTTTGCAGCAAGAAGCCCAGAAAGCAGAAGATTGGCGGCAATCTCTCACTTTGCAGAGTCAAGAATTGTCTCGCCGCTTGATTGAAGTTGAAGCCCGCCGGGAACAAATTCAAAATTTAGAGGCAAAACTCCAGCAGGAAAAGCAATTGTTGGAAAGTTCGATCGATCGATTGAAAATTTCACCCGCTACACCGCCACTTTGACTTATATCGACACACAGCAGGCAGGGACACGGCACTAGCGCGTCCCTACAAATCTAATATGCAATTTGCTGGACATCATATAATTTGTAACTTGACAAATACCCCTTACCCGTTGCCGAATCGCCAGCTATACGGCCCGCGGCTAAAGCACTTTTGACTTCAGCCAAGCGGCGGGGAGACACAGCAGTTTCTGAGAATTGCTAACATAAGCCCGCTTCTGGAAAACATCGTACTGATTGCGTTCGATCGCATTTAAGATTCTGCTGTACAGCATGGTAGCAGCCCAAACTGTCCAGCGGATATCGGGACTCAGCACTTTAATTCCGGGTTCGGCGCTGGCGTATAATTTGCGAGCTCGCTGAATTTGAAACCGCATCAATTCCCGCCAGCGGTTGTCAATGACACCGTTAAATAAATCTTCTTCGGTGTAGTTAAACAAGGCTAAGTCTTCTAAGGGAATGTAAATGCGACCGCGGCGGGCGTCTTCTCCGACATCGCGCAGAATATTAGTCAACTGCTTGGCAATACCGAGGGAGATGGCTTCTTCTTTGGGAATTCTATTCCCCCAGTGCCAATTCCAATTAGCAGCGGACTTCGATTCGTCTACACCCATGACAGACATCGACATCAGCCCTACAGTACCCGCTACTCGATAACAGTAAAGATTGAGCTCTTCAAAAGTTTCGTAGCGGCTGCGGTACAAATCCATTTGCTGGCCCGCAATCATCTCCCGAAACGGCTGAATGTCGATCGGGAAACGAGACAGCGTATCCACCAAAGCTACGTCGTAGTCGTCGTGAGGATGGCCGGCAAACACAGATTCTAGGCGTTTTTCCCACAGATTGAGGGTTTCAGGGGTCGTTGCATCAGAACCCGGCCCGTCTACGAGTTCGTCGGTGCGGCGGCACCAGACGTAAATCGCCCAAATCGCCCGACGCTTCGCTTCGGGCATGAGTTGAGTGCCTAAATAAAAATTTTTGGCATAACTCGCCGTAACTTGGCGGCACAGTTCGTAAGAGTCATCCACAGAAGCCAGAGTTCTCATGCACTGGAGTTTTGACAGTTGCAGCATCCGAGAATAAGAAATTTAAAGATTAGAACTGACATTCCCCCGTTTAGAAAACGGGAGATTCTTTTACGTTTTTATGAAAAATTCTTAATTTTTCATTTGTTATTGGCCGTCGAAATAGCCTGCGCTGTCAGCTTACCAGAAAGCACGGCACCTTCCATACTCGCAAGATAACGCTGCATTGTATAATCCCCCGTTAGATAGAAATTGCTAATGGGAGTTGTTTGTGTGGGACGGCACTGCTGGCGTCCGGGAGTGGCTTTGTAAACGGAACGTGGGGTTTTGACTACGTGATATTTGAGCAGTTTGGCTGGTTCTGGGATTTGATCGGGAAAGAGTTTTTCTAACTCGACCATTGTGGCTGCGACGATATCTTCGTCAGATTTGCCTATCCAGTCTTTGGCCGGTGCTAAAACCAGCTCCAGCATTGATTTGTCTGGGTTGGCATATTCGCGGCAGGTGTTGCTCATGTCGGCGTAGACGCTCAGCAGGGGCGATCGCGAGAACAGCAAATGGTCGATTTCAGTTAGCTTGCGATCGAACCACAAGTGTACATTAATGACGGGTACTCCCTCCAAGCCTTCGAGCTGTTTGAAATAATCCATTTTGCCCCAAGGTTCCGGCATCATTAACTTTAGCGGGTCAACCGGCATCGCGGAAACGTAAATATCGGCCGTCAGAATTTCTGACTCTGCCCCTTTTACTCCCCGAATGTGGAAGCCGCGCACCGTGTTGTCATCGTTGAGCAAAAACTCTTTGATGGGTGCATTCAGCCGTACTTCACCGCCGCGCTCAGTTATGTAGTCTACCATCGGCTGACACAACCTCTCTGTGGGGGAACCGTCTAAAAAGGCCATTTTCGAGCCGTTTTTCTCTTGCAAGAAGCGGTTGAGGGCTGTCAGCAGTATGGTTGCAGATATTTCGTGGGGGTCGATGAAGTTGAGCGCCTTGGACATGGCGATGAATACTTCTTTTTCGACTCTGGGGGGGACGTTTTGCTTTTTGAGCCAGTCGGAAAACGAGTATTTGTCCATTTCTTCGACATAGTTTTGACCCTGAAGCATCGCCGGAATCAAACCTATACCGAAGCGGATTTTTTCGGGCCAGGTGAGCATATCGTTGTTGCCCAGGATGGCTGCGACGCCGTTGAAGGGGGCCGGAAGATCGGGAAAGTCAAACCGCGAATAAGTTCCGGGGTTGTTTGGCTGATTGAAAATCATGCTGTGCTGTTTCCATTGCAGCCTGTCTTCTATGTCGAGTTCTTTGAAGAGTTGGAGCATATTTGGGTATGCACCGAAGAAGATGTGAAGGCCGGTTTCGTACCAGTCGCCGTCTGCATCTTTCCAGGCGGCGACTTTGCCGCCGAGTACGTCCCGACTTTCTAGGAGGATGGGGGTGTGGCCCGCGTCGGTAAGATATTTTGCGCAGGAAAGTCCTGCTAAGCCTGCTCCGGCGATCGCAACTCGCATTTGATACTACTTGGCCTCTGTGTTCGCTTCGGTTTAATTATACTTTACAACTCGTTACATTTTTTGGGAACTGGGGCTGGTGGATGTGAGGGGATTTGAGATTTGAGATTTGAGATTTGAGATTGCTCCCACAGCCGCAATCCGGGGGCTTGTGAGGACGACGCAGAGCTTTTTTCTGGCTCCCCAGCCGCGATCCGGGGGCCCCGGATCAAATTGCTTGATTGTCAAATGACTGTTCCCAAAGATGCAATACCTGAGTATTAACGGAAATCTAGGACTTTTTGCTATCATCAATTATGAGGAAAATTTAAATAAATTAGTTAAATTTATGGTACAAACAATTCAAGCTAGAAATGTCGCACTGAATGATTTGGAAACCCACTTCAAAATAGAGTGGGTTGAGGATGACCAATTTTTTCGCGAGTGGCAAGATGATTTGCCAGAAATCAGTGATTATGAAAAACAAGGATTATACAGAGTGAAAGCAAGTTACAGGAATTTGCTCAAACATCCGCCGCTACTCGAAAATACAGTCAAAATGGTGGTGCTGTCTCCGTTTTTGGATGTAGCTGGTTTTTATCTTGCTCCTTTTCATGTTACTTCAGAAAAATCTGTAGAAATTGTTGAGGAAGACGAGGGAGTGATTGTGAGGGGACAGTTGGATGTTTTGGCTTTATTTCAGGAGTTGTGGGTAGTAGTTATTGAATCTAAGAAAGCTGCGTTTTCTTTGGAAGTAGGCATACCGCAGTTACTGGCTTATATGTTAGCTAATCTGAGTGCCGATCGACCTACTTACGGGTTGTTAATGAATGGGGCAGATTTTCTATTTGTTAAGTTAGTTAAGCGGGAAAAACCACAGTACGCTTTTTCTCGGAAGTTTTACCTTTTCAATCCGGGGAATGATTTGTACAGCGTGCTGAGTATTTTGAAGCGCCTCGGTCAGTTGAATGTTGGCAATATAGTTGAGAAAGCGATCGCACTCTTCTGTGAGGGCGATCGCTCAGAGACGCGGTTGTACTTCGTTTAAATAAAAAATCAACAATGAACTAATTAGAATCCCCAGTCTTATTTAGACAATTGTTCGCAGTGCCGCTAGCCCCCCAAGGTGTAGTGGGTAAAAATAATAGAAAAATCTTTTTTCGATAGCCGTTGGTTTTTGGTCTTTAGAGGTATCGTAGAATGCCAGAACTAGCGGTGTCAATATAGCAAAAATTTGAATCCAGCTTTTGCAACTAATTGCATATCCGATATTTGCTATAGTCCAGCCGAACCACCAAAGGCGATCGCCTCCTCCTTTCCACCTAATCATCAATAGCGGGCAAGCCACTGCATACCAGCCGTAACTCACTCCTAAAATTTGAGCAGTTACTAGACCTGTGCTTAAAACTGCAATTTTGCGATCGAAGCGTCGGATGTAGCTCAAAGTTAGGGCTGCTGCGGCAAAGCTAAACATGATGTTTAACTGTAAATTGCCAAAAAGTAACATATGAGGTATTTGAGAAAGTACCCCAAATAATAGCAGTCGAGTAATTAGAGGATTTTTGTCTCCCGGTCGTTTCCAATTTTGAGCAAACACCCAACTAAACAACGGAAAACTGAGGCGGCCGATGATACGCATGGGTTCTACTTCAAGCATAAATCCGATGTGGTCTATTAGCATTAGAGCGGCGGCCAACCATTTAATTTGATTTTGATTCATACAATTGATTCTCGAATTCTGTTATTAAAAGTTCGTTGTTGTACTAATTCAATATCTGTTTAGTTTTTTGAAACAACATATTTACAAACTTTCGCTTTTTCAGGAGGTTTGATATGCTATAAAGTGCAGCTATTGAATGTGTTTTAAAATGTCGATAGTTCGTATTTTATCTATTATGTTTGAAAATAGTATTTGTTTTTATTAAATTTCTTAGTACAATTAAATCGACTGTACTCATAATCTATCCTTAAAGCAACACCTAAATTAAATATAACAAGTTCTCTTTAATTTAGGTGTATTAAAAAAGATACGTAAAAACACTGTTGTGTACTCCTTAAGGTAGATTTACCTTAAATTTATTGATTCGGCTCAAATAATAATTGAGTTAATTTACTGACATCGATCGCGACTACTACACCGACGACGATGCCTCCGCAGCCTCCGCTGACGGCTCCATCCAGAATTACTGGAGTGAAGAGGGAACAGGCGCTGGCGGTATTTTTTTATTCGGTACAGGTGCGGTAGAGGGAATAGGAACTGGCGGTAAACTTTGGTGCGGTACAGGTAGGGAAGTTGGTTGGGGTTGCGGTTGAGGCAGACCGGGAACACGGATATATCTCCAATTACCAGTAAACAATAGGTACATAACACCCGCAAGCACGACACCGCTAACAACAGCAGCAGTAATCTTCCAAACACTGTAGGGACGTTCGCCTTGAACTTCAGCGGTGCGTGCATTAACCATTACTTGATATCGCTGGTTTTGATAGCGATAGGCACACAACCACACAGGTAACAAAATATGTTTAAAAGTGATAGCATTGTAATCAGTGGAAATGCTGTGAACCCGCTGCTCGTCGCCGCCGATATCTCTACAAACATCGTAGCGAATAGTACCGGCCATGACATTTTTAGCAGATTCAAATCCTTGAGTAAGAGAAACTTGCGATCGCTGCGCTTCAAACCCAGCTAAATAAGATGAATTGTAAGCGCGCAGCGACTCCTTGAGATGCCAAGGTTCTAACGCATCCAGACGGGGGCGATCGACTGAAGTTGTGGCCGGAATCAGAATATCGTCAAAAGAGCGATCGACTCTGCCAGAAACAGGCCACCACCTGGTATGTTGCACTTCGCGAGTTTTAGTTTCTGTTTCGCCCTGCGAGTTTGTTTCCGTATAAGTTTCAGTCACGTAGTAGTGTTCTCCGCGAGAACCCTGATAGTAACTAACGGTATAAGTGTCGTAAGTCCAAAACGGCAAATAAACCCCTTGAATTTTCTCTTGTTGCGCTAGAGATTTCAAAGCAGAAGGAGCAAACCAGCGGTTGCTTAGCCACTTCTGAATGCTTTCTCTGGCTTGTTTATCAGTAACTTCAAAAGGAACAATTCCCTCTGGATGCACACTCGGGCTAGCTTTTTCAGGTTGCGTCACAATTGGAGAAGCGCAAAATGGGCATTGGCCCGCTACTTTCGGCGGTTCAAAAGTAACACTTGCTCCGCAATCATTGCATTTTACTTCAAGGGCTGTTGTTGATAAAGTTGTCAGCGTTGTTTCGTCGAATTGTAGATATTGTTCGTAAGAATTTTCCTTTACCTCTTCAGCAGTTTGGGGAATTGCATCTTCCCAGCCGCAGTAAGCACACTTGAGTTTTCCTGCTTGGGGGTTGAACTGTAAATAAGCCCCGCAGCTAGGACAGGGAAAACGCTTAACAGCAGGTTCCGAAGTATTCATAATAGTTTATTGGTGATGTAATTGGTAATTGGTAATTTGGAAAGCAGATCAATTACTAATTACCAATTAACTAAATATGCAAAATTTTAGGCGGCGGCTGGCGGGGGAGGCGGCGGTACTGTCGCCAACAAAGATGCTAATTCCGGCACTTGCGATGCTAACTTCCAGCCGTCAAAGCCCGCACGCCACACCATTACCTGATGTGTCAAACCATTTTGCAGAAGTTGATGCAATTCAAAAGGGCCTGATTGTTGACCGTTCTGGGCAATATACCACTGAGTTTGTGTGGGTGCGGGAGGTGGCGGCGGTGTTTGCGATGCTGGCGGCTGCATCATATTTGTCATTTGCTGACCTAGTGCCATTCCCATGCCCAATTCTAATGCTTGATTGCCGCCGCTGGGGTTATTTGCTGATGCTTCAATAGCGTTAGCAGCTTGATATTGGGTATATTGCTGCATATTTCCCAGAAGTCCGATCGAGGCTCGTTTGTCGAGCGCTGCTTCAACTTCTGGAGGCATCGAGATGTTTTCAATTAATAGCTGAGTTAACTCTAACCCAAACTGCTGGATACTTGGCTCTATGGCAACTCGTACCTGTTCGCCCATGTGGGTGTAGTTGGCTGCAAAGTCTAAGAGGGGAACGCGGGAACTGCCAACCCAATTGGCAAAGGCACTGACTATTGTATTGCGGAGTTGATCGCTGATTTCATCTACTTGAAATAGTCCGTCAGTGCTGATTAGTTGTTTTAAGAGTTGTTCTGGATGAGAAACTTTAATGTTGTATGTGCCAAAAGCCCGCATTCTCACTGGACCGAGTTCTGGATCGCGGATAATTACAGGGTTAGAGGTTCCCCATCTTAGGTTGGTAAATATTTTGGTGTTAAAAAAGTAGACTTCTGCTTTAAAGGGAGAGTTGAAACCGTAGGGCCAACCTTTTAAGGTGCTTAGAATGGGTAAGTTGCGGGTGTACAGTTCGTACATTCCCGGATCGAAGACATCGGCCACTTGGCCTTCGCTGACAAAGACTGCTCTTTGTCCTGGTCGTACAGTTAGTTTAGCACCTTGTTTAATTTCGTTTTGGTGGCGCTCGAATCGATAGGCAATGGTATCGCTGGTATTGTCTAACCATTCGATGATATCGACAAATTCGCCGCGAATCTTGTCAAAGAGTCCCATAGATTTATTTTGGGTTGTTGTTTGATTTTAGCTTCAATAGGAGCGATCGGAGTTCCCGATCGCCATTGTAAAGTTTTTAGTTGCGATCGCTGGGGATGGGGGCGATCGCCCTTGCAGACAATTCACAATTCCGGTTCAATTCCAGCCGATCGCAACTGAGCGCGCAATTGCTCTAATTGGTCTTCTGCTTGTTGAGCTCTTTCTTGTTGGCGATCGGCTCTTTCTGCTCCCGATAACAGCAAATTTCCTGCACTATCCCACCAGCGCAGCCAAGGTAACTCAACATTTTGATACATTCCTTGCCAAATTCCCAATTCCACTCCTAACGGTTCAATGGGATAATGACCGCGCTCATTTGCAGCAACTAATTGATACCTATCTTCGATCAGGTGATAGACTTCAACGCTAGCCTTAGTTACTTCATAAATTCCGTAAAATGCCGGACGTATCACATTTTCATAAATCCAGAATTTACCCGGCTTAGTTTCCAGGGCGAACGCATCTAAACTTTATGTTAACAAAATATGGTATATTGGAGGATTATTATTGAGTACCTACAAAACAT
>NZ_JAUBPO010000263.1:0-1847 GCF_036700785.1 Microcoleus sp. S28C3
AAGAGTTATTTTTTCTTGTGGGACGGGCATCTTGCCCGTCCTATAAATTTATGAAAAGGACTTTTGCAAGAGGTCTAGTGGTCGTGGCAGACCACGGAAACATGGGTCAAAAATGAGGCCGGGCGACCCAACCACATGGCTTCAAGCGGATACTGCGATCGAAATTGACGAACATCCAGATTTGGGACAAGTCCGAGTCAGTCAATGGCTAGACTTACATTTTTATCGTGCGCCTGGACAGAGAGTCAATTTAATCCTCGTCGCAAGAATGAAGCCGATGTCAAATGGTCAGCCATTTCCACCCTTATGGTTGGCTTGGGTGGGAGAACGAACTCTCCCTCTAGAAACAGTCTGGTTCAAATATTTACGACGTTTTGGAGTAGATCATTGGTATAGGTTTGCCAAGCAACGACTACACTGGACATTGCCTAACCTGAGAACTCCCGAACAATCCGAGCGTTGGAGTGATTTAATGCCGCCCCGGAGTTGGCAACTCTGGCTAGCTAGGGATTTAGTGGTTGAGAATGTATTACCTTGGCAATCTGCTACGATTAATTTAACCCCTGGACGTGTTGCTCAATCAATGTTGTCGCTTTTAGTTGACATTGGTACTCCCGCAAAAATGCCTAAACAGAGGGGAAAATCCCCCGGCTGGGAAAAAGGAAGGGTACGGACGGTAGCACCGCGATATCCCACTGTGAAAAAACGGGTTTCTCGACGTAAAAAGTCTTCAAGATTAGTTATTTAATCTTCTCCCTCTTGAGTTTTTGAGTAACAGCTTGCCGGATATTCAAAGGCAGCTACTTTTGGCTGCAATCATTTTTTAGTCTAAACTACAGTCAATCAAGCAGCGCCGCGATAGAGATTGCAAGGCATTTAGCAAATCTGAAGCCGGAATTATCTCATTTTCTAGCAATTTTGCCCGGTTGATTGGCTGGCTTTCTTTGGCTAATAAGGAGATTACTTGTTTTTCTAGTTCGGATAGGCGATCGAACTGCTGCTGTAAAACATCTTTCAAATCTTCTGGCAACAATATAGTATCATTTGGTAATAACTCGGTCACGCCTCCACCCAAGTCTTGAATCAGATTCGCCACGCTTTTTAACCATAGGGGGTTGCCTTGGTAACGATGAATGAGTGCTTCACTGTTGTCGCTTTCTTCTAACCCATAATCTCTAAGAATTTCCCTTGCGGCTGCGATGTCTAAACCTTTGATCTGTAAGGTACGAATAGAAGTATTTTGGCTTTTAACTTGAGTCACTTCTCTGGGTTGTTCCCAACCGATTAACATAAAGCAGCTTTGATGGGATAATTTTTCTATTTTTTTGAATAAAGTGCGATATTCTTCGGCGGATTCTGGTTTATATTTTCCTGCCAATTCGCCGCTACAAAAAAGGTTGTGAACGTCATCTAAGACGATTAAACAGCGATGGTTTTGTAAATACTTAATCAGCGGTAAGGGTTTTTGGTTTGTTGGGGGTGAATCTTCTTTTTCGGAATGGGAAAAAAGCTGTATTAGGTTAGATTGAAATTTTTCTAGGGTGGGGAATTCGTCTAGTGTGTACCAAACTGCGTACTCAAACTCGTTTTTAATTTGTTGTACGAGTTGGACTGCTAGGGAGGTTTTGCCGATACCGCTGATGCCGGTGAGGGTGATGAGGCGACAGCGTTGTTGTAGAATCCATGTGGTGAGGGTTTGGAGTTCGGGAGTGCGATCGTAGAAATCACCCAACTCCGGCATTTCGCTTAAATCTTGATGTAGAGTTTTGGGTATCGGCTCAATAAGTAGGGGTAGCAGAGGAAAATAAATGAAACGGGGTACACACAGTGTCATAGAATAGGACACA
>NZ_JAUBPO010000264.1:0-314 GCF_036700785.1 Microcoleus sp. S28C3
AGATGAATATCCATAGGGTAGAAATCAAGTAGTGGTATCTCATTATACGGTTTTCACCAAAAACCCAGAAGAACCGCAAAACTTAGCTCTTGTGTAGTAGCTAACCTTTGCAAATTAGCCTCTTTTGGCTTTTGTACTTGATAGCCAAAATACAGTTGTGTGGTTCTGAAAATAAAAAAATTTATAGGGCAATCAGTGAGACTAAAAAAGGGCTGGATTGTCAAAAAAAATTGGTTTTCGGACTAATGGTTAGTTTGAATGGGTAAATGAGCTGGTAAATGATCCTGTGTTCTAGCAAATTGCTCAACAACTTC
>NZ_JAUBPO010000264.1:414-1806 GCF_036700785.1 Microcoleus sp. S28C3
TGAACGAGAAATACCGTGTATTTTGGCAATAAAATCCAGTATGTTGACGGCTGTTGGCGTCAGACTAAGGGTGAAAGATCGTTTGGTTTCGTCGTACATCTCTGGCTGATTCCGCATACTTTTGTGTTTGGGTTTAGCCATGTCGAAAGCTCCTTTTTGATAATAAGCTGGTAAATGATCCTGTGTTCTAGCAAATTGCTCAACAACTTCTGAACGAGAAATACCGTGTATTTTGGCAATAAAATCCAGTATGTTGACGGCTGTTGGCGTCAGACTAAGGGTGAAAGGTCGTTTGGTTTCGTCGTACATCTCTGGCTGATTCCGCATACTTTTGTGTTTGGGCTTCGCCATGTCAAAAACTCCTTCCTGATTGGGGTGAACTAACTTTGAATTGAATTCGAGGTGAAAATAAACACAAAAAAAGGAGCTCAAGCGAACTCCTGTCAGGATTGGTATTTTATTCAGTTCTTGGCTGTAAAGCGTTGAAGAAGCCAACGCTCGCCAGACAAGGTGATTGTCGAAATTATAGAAAAAGTTATGAGTGCTAAGTTTGAATAGTAGCGGGTGCTTTTGGTCGAGCAGCAAGTGCTGGAATTTATAAGCTTCTAGCTACATAAGAATTATTATAGCCTTGTCAATCAAAATTACCCACATTTTTTTTAGTTGTAAGTAATTTAGTCCTTAAGTCTCTGCTAGATTGCCTTTAGCTCTTAATAAGAGTATGGTAGTGGTTGAAAACTTAGTTTTTTAGTATAAATGATTTAGTCTTTAAGTCTCTGCTGGATAGCTTTTAGCTCTTAATAAGAGCATAGTAGTTTGGAACTATTAAAACTCCTGTGCTGTACTGGTGTCATTCCTGGGACAGCTTCTAAAATGGCGCGAGCCTCCTTGGTAATATCTGAAATGTTCGCAGCGCTCGCTGCTTTCCAGCCGCATTAATCTACCACAGTCAGCTTGAGCCTTTCTTTTATGTCGGCATCCAACAGGGATAACTGCTCAATCTCATCTAAAAATTTCCCATGTGGCTCCGATAAGCGCCTTTGACAATAAATCGCTGTCAGCAACTCCTCGTGCCCTAATTTTGTCCGAACACCAACAATCAATCCCGTCAAACCTAGTACGGCAAAGCCTCCTAGCATCCCAGCCAGCCCACCCAGAAATACTAAAGCTGCATAAAGGTGTTCAATAAGGCCCAGCAGAGCGGGTAACGCAGCAACCAGCGGGAAGTATGGACGCTTCCCGCTAGCTGCTACACAATTTGAGGATGATTATTGTGGGGTGTCCCACCTGTTGTGAAAATACACGCTTTGGGGCTTATATAGCGATCGCAAATCATTCATAAATCGATCGAGGGTTCGATCGAGCAGTAGTTTCATGAGAATGTTGGCTCAA
>NZ_JAUBPO010000265.1:0-1792 GCF_036700785.1 Microcoleus sp. S28C3
GTATCCGCTCAATAAGTAGCGGTAGCACAGAAAAAAAAATAAGCAGAGTACACAAAGTGTCATAAAATAGGACACATGACGCAAAAGATTATTTCACAAGACAAGTCATCCTTCAAGATACTGCAAACCATCGACCCCCCAGGTATTGCAGACGAATCCATGCGTCACACAGTAGAGATATTACTGAACCTAATAGAGCAATTAGAATTAAAAGTCAAAGACTTAGAGTCAGAGAATCAACGGTTGAAAGATGAAAACAACCGATTGAAGGGAGAACAAGGAAAACCAGACATCAAAGCCAAGTCCAAAGGATTCAAAAGTCAGCACTCGTCAGAGAAAGAGCGAAAAACGCCAAAAAAGCATAGCAAAGGCAGTAAGAACGCCACGATTAAAATAGATCGAGAAGAAATACTAGAATATCCTAAAGATCAACTGCCAGCAGATGCAGAATTTAAAGGATACGAGCAAGTAATCATCCAAGATATCAGCTTGGCAACCGACAACATATTATTCCGTAAACAGAAATATTACTCACCCTCACTCCGAAAAACTTATGTAGCAGAATTACCATTAGGCTACGAAGGAGAATTTGGACCAGGAATCAAAGCCTTAATCATCAGTTTGTACTATGGGGGCAATATGACGCAAGGCAAACTACTGGAGTTTTTAGCAGATCTAGGTATTTCTATATCAGCGGGTTATTTATCCAACCTGTTAATCAAAAACCACTCGGGTTTTGAAACCGAAAAAAAAGAAGTTTATGATTCAGGACTAGCAAGTAGCCCTTGGCAACACTTCGACCAAACTGGCGCGCGTGTAGGTGGAGTCAACCATACCACCAATATCATCTGCAACCCTTTATATACAGTCTACTTTACAACAGCGAATAAAGACAGACTGACGGTACTGAAAGGATTACAGCCGGGACGAGAACTGAAATTTATTCTAAATCCACTGACATTCTCACTAATTGAGGACTTCAAAATCCCGATAAAATGGCAAAACTCTCTCAAGCTATTACCTCAAGAAACGGTGTTGGGTGAGTCACAGTTTAATCACCTACTCAATAATTATCTACCCAAACTGGGTGCTCAACAAGTTACCCGGATTAAGGAAGCAGCAGCTATTGCTTTCTATCACCAGCAAACAGATTGCCCAGTCGTACAAACCCTCTGTTGTGATGATGCCCCCCAATTCAAGTTAATCACTGCTGATAGAGCGTTATGTTGGGTACACGAGGGAAGGCATTACAAGAAGTTAAGCCCAGTATTCCATTGCCATCAAGTAATTTTAGGGAAATTTATCGAAGATTTCTGGGATTATTATCGGGAATTATTAGCTTACTCATACGCTCCCAGTCCCGAAGCTGCACTGCTTTTAAGGTCGAAATTTCGGCTGCTTTTTGAAACTCCAAGCGGTTATGAATTGTTGGATGAACGCAAACAATTAACTGCGACAAAAGTATCGGAGTTGCTCAGGGTTTTAGAGCATCCTGAATTACCTTTACACAATAATCCGGCTGAGTTAGCTGCCAGAACTATGGTGCAGCGACGTAATATTAGTTATGCAACTCAAACGATTGAGGGTACTCAAGCATGGGATACTTTTATGTCTCTTGTTGCTACTACTCGTCAGTTGAGAATCAGTTTTTTTGATTATGTCCGAGACCGAATTTCTCACCTGGGAATTATTCCCTCTCTGTCCACGATTATTCGCGAAAAATCTTCTCTTCATCCCTTGGGCTTGTCTTGGCAACTAGAATAACTGCTACCCCTACTTATTGAGCCGATAC
>NZ_JAUBPO010000266.1:0-1722 GCF_036700785.1 Microcoleus sp. S28C3
CTCAAGCGAGACTATCCCAACTTCAGCGAACTGCTGCAATTTTGCAACCAATATGCCATTGCCAAAAATCTATGTCTGTCAGGAGTCGTTGAAGCCTACACTCTAGAACCATACCGCAACAGCTATGCCCTAGTGATGGAGGATTTTGGCGGCATTTCTCTGCGACAGTACGCCCAAGAGCGATCGCTGACTCTAGTAGAAATATTGGAGATCGCCATTGAAATAACAGACATTCTCAACGGACTATACCGAAACCGAGTCATTCACAAAGACCTCAAACCTGCCAATATCCTGATTAATGCCAAAACCAAAAAAGTCAAGCTGATTGATTTCAGCATTTCGTCTTTGCTGCCTCGCGAAACCCATACAACTCAAAACCCAAACGGACTAGAAGGCACCCTAGCTTATCTCTCCCCAGAACAAACCGGGCGCATGAACCGGGGAATTGACTATCGCAGCGATTTCTATTCGCTCGGTGTCACCTTCTTTGAATTGCTCACCGGGCAACTACCCTTTCCATCCCACGATCCAATGGAATTGGTGCACTGTCATGTTGCCAAGCAACCGCCTACCGCCCGCAGCGTGAATCCAAAGATCCCTTTGGTACTCTCAAATATCGTCAGCAAGTTAATGGCAAAGAATGCGGAAGAGCGCTATCAAAACGTGCTGGGACTCAAACACGATCTAGAGCGCTGTTTGCAGCAATTACAAGACGGAAAAATCGAACTGTTTGAGTTAGGGCAACGCGATATTTGCGATCGCTTCCTCATCTCAGAAAAGCTCTACGGACGGCAAACTGAAGTAGAAACCTTACTAACTGCCTTCAATCGCGTCAGTGAAGGAAGCAGCGAAATAATGCTCGTTGCCGGATTTTCAGGGATTGGCAAGACAGCAGTCGTCAGCGAAGTCCACAAACCCATTGTCCGGCAGCGCGGCTATTTCATCAAAGGAAAATTTGACCAGTTCAACCGCAACATTCCCTTCGCTGCCTTTGTCCAAGCATTTCGCGACTTAATGGCACAACTGTTGAGCGAGACAGACGAACAACTCGAGCGATGGAAAGCCAAAATTCTCTCCGCACTCGGAGAAAACGGACAAGTCATCATTCAAGTCATCCCCGAACTCGAACGAATTATCGGTCAACAGCCACCCGTTGCCGAACAGGTGGGAAATGCCAGCCAAAATCGCTTCAACTTGTTATTCCCAAAGTTTATTCAAGTCTTTACCACCCAAGACCATCCCTTAGTCATCTTTCTCGATGACTTGCAGTGGGCAGATTCGGCATCGCTCAAGTTGATGCACCTGTTAATGAGCGACACTCACGCTGGCTACCTCCTATTAATTGGCGCTTACCGGGATAACGAGGTTTCTCCTGCTCATCCTCTAATGCTGACGCTAGATGAAGTTTGCAGCAGCGGTGCCTTAGTCCACACCATTACTCTCAAACCCCTGCTCCAAAATGACCTCAACCACCTGGTTGCAGATACCCTGAGTTGTTCGCAAGAGATTGCTGCACCTCTGACAGAATTGGTGTACCAAAAAACTCAAGGTAATCCCTTCTTTGCCACCCAATTTCTCAAAGCGCTACATGATGAGGGATGGATTGCATTCAACACTGAGATTGGTTTCTGGCAGTGCGACATTGCTCAAATTCGCTCGCTGGCGCTGACTGATGATGTAGTTGAATTTATGGCGCTTCAGTTGCAGAAGTTGCCCGCACCG
>NZ_JAUBPO010000267.1:0-1692 GCF_036700785.1 Microcoleus sp. S28C3
TGAAAAATCTGTTCTCAATCCTTTTGGTTTGTCCTGGATGCTTGAATAACTGTTTCCCCGAAATATTGAGGGGATACAGTTTTGGTCTGTTTTGGGTTAGCTGTTTCCTGATTTGGTGGGTGTGAGTTTGGGATACTTGGCGGGTGTCTAGCTTCTCCACAATAATTAACGCAACTTATTTGCACACAGTCTTGTGCAAAATGCGAAACAATCGAGATTTGCAACCTCTCCATTGCCGATCGAAAATTTGTTTTATTAACATCTTCTCCTAACTGTTCTGAAAGTATCTGCCATAATTCCGCTCCGATTTCCCTGATGCGACTTTCAGAACAGTTAAAATCTTTTGCTATTTCTTTGTATGTCTCGCGTTGTAGAGTTCCCAGCAGTACCGCTGCTTGTAAATCGTCAAGGTGCTGACCCGTTTTCTCGAAGACTATGCGATCGGCGACATTTAACATTTCTTTAAAATTCATCTGGCAGGGAGATGCGAGAGTTTTGTGTATTGTAGCTCACAAATGCCAACATTTTCGTACATTTTCGTACATTTTCGTACAAAATTAGATTAAAGTTAGAGTGAAATCGAGGGATAATTGGCTGCAAAATAGAACATTATTGGGCTAGACGAACCTTTAATTTCTTAAGGATAATGGAACAAGTATTAAAAGGATAAATTAATTTATGAATTGGGAAAATTTTGCCAGTAAAGCAGGTGAAGAAGTTGTAGAAAATGTTGTAGAAAAAACTACGGGCATTGATGGAAATACAGTCAAAACAGCCAAAGCGGTTGTAGAATCTGGCGCTGCGCTAGGCGCGGCTGCTAGTGCTGCTACAGGGTTGAGTGTTGCAGCAACTTCAGGAGCAGGAATTACTTCAGGCCTAGCCGCAGCAGGTGGTGTGGTTGGTGGTGGCATGGCTGCTGCTCCTGCAGTATTAGGAGCGGGGCCAGCTTATCTTGGGGCAAAAATAATGAATGAAACTTTGTTCAAAGATCAACCGGACTTGTCTAAGGAAGAGCGTGATGCTCGTGAAGCAGCAAGAACAGCTACAAACATTGGGGCTGTTGCTGGTGTGGCTAGTGCCGGTCTTGCAACCGTAGCTGGCGGTGCTTCTGGTGCTGCAATTATGGGCACCCTTGCTGGTATCGGTGGCGTTGTCGGGGGAGGTGCGATCGCTGGTACTGCCATAGTTGCTGCTGCACCTGTTGCGGCGGCTGCTGCTATTGGATACGGAATATATAAACTGTTTGGAGGTAAAGGGAAAGATAGTTAGTTCAGTTTGGCTTTGAAAGTCTAATTAATCTGAAGTTTAACGGAACACTTAATTATGATGGATGAGATAGTCAATAAGTTAGCTGGTCTAGGAGTTGCTGGTTTAGTCTTAGTTGGGCTTGTTGCAACCTCTTCTTATGCAGGAGCCGTAGCAATTACAACTTCGTTAGCTTTTTTAGGTGGTCCTTTTGGCATGATTGGTGGCGCAGTTGCTCTCACCTTGATTGCAGGCGTTTCAAGCATGATTGCAAAGGTTGGGGTTGAGACTTTAGCAAAGGCTGTAGTTCAGGAACTCAAGAAGAGTGGCAGATCTGAGAGTTCTATCATTCAAGAAATCAATAATTTTCCAATAGACCTCTTGCGAAATTCTCAGGCGATCGCTAATTTATCTTCAAAGAAAGTTCATAATTATAAATACCAGCAA
>NZ_JAUBPO010000268.1:0-1677 GCF_036700785.1 Microcoleus sp. S28C3
AGGTTACATCATCAAATATTTTTAACTGGTTTACACACTGTTGTTATTGTACCTCATCTTTCGCTCGAAAGGCTATAAATCTGAGAGGATTAATTAAAGTTTATGGCAGTAAAAGCATTGTATTCATTGATGAATCAGGATTTGAGGAATTTGAAGGTTGTGTTTGTGCCTGGGCAAAGAGAGGAAAAAAAGTCTATGGTGAAAGACCAGGAAAACGGGGAAAAAGAGAAAATTTAGTAGCAGCAAGGAGAAAAGGAAAGAAGGACTTAATTGCACCAATGCTCTTTATGGGTAGTTTGAATGCAGAAGGATTTGAAGGATGGTTATCTTTATATTTGTTACCAGATTTAACAAGTCCATCTATATTAATTATGGATAATGCACCCATTCATCGTAAGACGGTGATTAGACTATTGGTTGAGTCGGCGGGTCATCAGATAATATTTTTACCAAAATACTCTCCTGACTTAAATGATATTGAGCATGATTTTAGTGCATTAAAGAGAGCTAAAATGTATGCGTCTCCTGGCACATCTCTTGATGAAATTATTCGTGCTTATTGTGCAGTCTAGTGTCTCATACTTATTTGAAATGACGATAATTGAAGAGGTTCCCATTCCCACAGTGCTTTGAGCGCTGGTTTGACTGCTGCTGCTACTCGTTGATTGGTTTTTTGGAGTGTTCCTACTCCCACGAATATCCTGCCGAGTTCCCACAACAATTCACTCAGCTTGGCGTAGGAAAGATGTCCATAATTCCCCAGCCAGACTAAGAGTGCTTGGAGATTAACGCTCAAGTCAAGTCAAGGAACTATTCCCTGCGGTGGTTCTCCTCTGACTACTGCACCACATTCGAGGCATTTACACGATTGTGTCTGATATTCGACGACCTCGATTGGTTTTGCTACTAGACTTGCTACTTGCTGAGAGTGGATGTTAATTACTTCACTTAATTCTTGACTACCACAATTTTGACAGATGCTGGGTGAGCTAATTTCGGTTCTGTCTACTCGTCCAAACCCTTTTCGAGTTTTTCCCGTCAGGACCTGGTTGTCCACCTGGTTTCTTTTTCTGGTCTTCTTCTGGTTTGAGAGTTGGTTTCTCTGGTTTTTGGAGTAGATCCGTTGATGGGGGAATTGAAGAAGTCTGGCTGGTGGTTCGACTTTTTCCCGTAGCAATGGCTAGTTTTTCTTGCAATTCTTCAATAATTTTTTGCAGCCCCAGTACCATTTCTACCAGTTCAGCTTGGCTCAACTGCTCGATTTGGGTTTTTTCTTTCTGTCTGGTGGCTGCGGGCTTTTTCATTTGTTTATTTTACCAGATGCCGCCACTTAAGTCTTTTTTGACCTGAATCCTTACCTTTAGCCACTCTATTACTTCAGTATTTTGTCGAGCTGTTAAATACCATTTTTACCCTTTATGTCCTAGTTTTATTCCTGCGAGACCTTTGATTTTAAATTGTTTTTTCCAATAACCAATAAAAAAATTACTTACACGCCATATTTTGCCGCTCTCATGGTAGATATTACCTGAGAGCGCCATCCTTTCAGCTATTGCTCGTTTTAGTTCTCACAGCATCGATATCGCTTTTAATGAAAGATTGTAAGTGCGATTCGTTGAAGCGTGAATCACGGTAATCAGTCCGTACATAGCGTTTCCAGCCACAAGGCTGAACTCT